>DZDB01000032.1 GCA_022736605.1 Sideroxydans lithotrophicus | reverse complement strand
CAAAACGTCCCGCTCCACCCACTCGTCGCAATCCGCAACTGATCCGATCCCAATTGCGTCAGCGTAAATTTCCCGCCTTTTTTCAAGGCGTAGCGCAACACCCAATTGGCCGCAGGCCCGACATGAATCTGCTCGCCACTGAAGCGGGTTTCCAGTCCGGTGGCGGTTTTGCAGATGATGCCGTCACTCTCGGCCCACAGCCCTTCACTGGTTTTGCTGAAGGCGATGTTGAGCGCGCCTTTGCTTTCGGTAATGTTGACCAGCAGCGGTTTACCGTCGTCCATTGAGGTTTCTTGCCAGTTGAGCGGAAAGACCTGGCCACCCATCATGGTTTTCAATTCACCAAGGGTCGCCGCGCACTGGGACGATGCGTTGGCTGCACCGCTAAACGGTAACAGTAACGGTAGCAGTAACCAGGCAGATTTCAGGCGCATGGACGCAGTGTATCAGTGCTTGCGCCGCAGCGATTCGGCGTAAATCGAGGTGCCGCCGCGATAGTCGCGCGCGACGGTGTAGGCGACGACACAGGCGAGCATCAGTGGCAGGGTGATTTTATAATCCAGCGTCATTTCAAAAATCATCAGAATCGCCATCAGCGGGGCGTGGGTGGTGGCGGCGAGAAACGCGCCCATGCCGACGATGGCGTAGGCGCTGGACGCGGCAGTGACGCCGGGAAACAGCGCGCCGAGTGCGGTGCCGAACAGCGAGCCGAACGCCGCGCCGATGAACAGCGTGGGCGTGAACACGCCGCCGACCGCGCCGGAGCCGATGGTCGAAGCGGTGGCGATGATTTTGAACACCAGGATCAGCGCCAGCAATTGCCAGCCGATGTGCTGCAGCAGCAGGCTGTTGACGACGCTGTAACCGTTGCCCCACACCTGCGGGTAGAACACTGAAATCGCGCCGACGATCAGGCCGCCAAAGCCGAGTTTGAGGGTGAGCGGCAGGCGCGTGCGATCGAATAATACGGCGCTGCGTTCGAGCAGGGCGATGAACGGCGGCGCGAGATGGCCGAGCACAAAACCGAGCACGACGTAGAACACCAGTTCCCAGTTGGATAAAAACTGGAACGCCGGAATCTGATACACCGGCGCATAGCCGAGAAAGTGGTGCACGGTGGCGTTGGATACCACCGACGCGACGATCAGCGGGCCGAAGTTTTTCATGGCGATGCTGCCCATGACGATTTCGGCGACGAACAGCGCCCCTGCAATCGGCGCGTTATACGCCGCCGACAGGCCCGCCGCCGCGCCACACGCGACCAGCAGGCGCTGTTTGCCCTGCGGCAGGCGTACCCAGTGACCGGCGGCCGAGCCGGTCATGGCGGCGAGTTGCACCATCGCGCCTTCGCGCCCGATCGAGCCGCCGGTGCCGACAGTGAACAGCGACGACAGGCTTTTGATCAGGCTGGCGCGCACGCCGATGACGCCGTTGCTGGCGATGATCGCTTCCATGTAGTCGGTGGTTTTATTGCCGCCGCGCACCCAGCGCATGCCGAATTGCAACAATGCGCCGGCGAGCAGGCCACCGATTGCCGGGGTGAGCAGGCGCAGCCACAGCGGTAAATCCATTGCCGCCTGCACCAGCGAGCCGGGATGGCGCGTGAGCAGCCATTCGGCGAGGTGGATGCCTTCACGGAATGCTACTGTGGCGAGCGCACCGAGGATGCCGATCAGCCCTGCCCACAGCAGCATGTGGTGGGTGGGTTCGTGTGCCTGGCCGCGCAGAAACTGCTTGAAGCGTGTCAGCCAGTGGCTGCCGCCGCTGGGTTTAATCCACATGGCGTTTAATCCGCATCGCGGCTACCCGATTTAAGGCCGTATTTTTCGACCCGGTAACGCAGCGTTTCGCGCGTGGTGCCGAGTGCGCGGGCGGTGGCGGTGACGTTGTAGGCATGTCGCGCCAACGCGCTCTGGATGATGTATTTATCCATGTCGTCGAGCGCCATGCTGCCGTCCAGTGTCAGGCACAGCTGATCGGTGTTGTCCGCCACTGGCAGGCTGGCGCGCTGGGGCGCGAGTTGCAGCCAGTCGGTTTCCAGCGCCGTGCCGCTGCTCAGCAGTACCGCGCGTTCGATGGCGTTGCGCAGTTCGCGCACGTTGCCGGGCCAGCTGTGCTGTTCCAGCAATTGCCAGGCAAGGTCGGGAATGCGGCTGATTTTCTTGCCTGCCTTGTGGTTGAATTCGGTGACGAAGCGCTGGCTCAGGGCACGGATATCCGCGCGGCGCTGGCGCAACGGCGGGAGGGCGAGCTGGAATACCGCGAGGCGGTGGTAGAGATCTTCGCGAAAGCGACGCTCGGTGATGGCGCTGTGCAGATCCTGGTTGGTCGCGGCGATAATCTGCACGTCGAGACGGATTTCACGTTCGCCGCCAACCCGGCGAATCACTTTATCCTCGATGGCGGTGAGCAGCTTGGCTTGCAGGTCGAGCGCCAGCTCGCCCAGTTCGTCGAGGAACAGCGTGCCGCCATCGGCCTGTTCGAGCAGGCCGCGGCGCCGCGCCTTGGCACTGGTAAACGCCCCGGCTTCATGGCCGAACAGCTCGGCTTCCATCAGTTCGTGCGGAATCGCGGCGCAGTTCACCTCGACTAGTGGGGCGTTGGCGCGGCTGCCGCTGTGGTGCAGGATGCGTGCCGCCAGGCCTTTGCCGGTGCCGGTTTCGCCGCTGATGAGCAGTGCCGAATACGGCACCGCCGCGAGCCGCGTGAGCATGTCGCGGGTGCCGACCGCAGCGGCGCTGTCACCGCTGAAACTGTCGACGCTGTAGCGCCGCGATTGTGCCGCCACCTGGTCCGAGACGCGGCGCTGCGCCCGTCCGCTGCGCGTGGCACCGGCGATAATCAGCGCCAGCCGCTCCAGGTCGCACGGCTTGGTGAGAAAATCCAGCGCGCCAAGCTTGAGCGCGCGCACCGAATCCGGCACGGTGCCGTAGCCGGTAATGAAAATCCACTCGGCGCTGATGTTTTGCTGGCGCGCCTGTTCGAGAAAATCCAGGCCGTTGCCGTCGGGCAAATTCATGTCCGACAGCACCACCAGCGGCGCGAGTTCGTCGCTGAACAACAGGGTTTGCGCATCGGCGATGCTGCGCGCCCAGCTCACCTCCCAGCCGTCGCGGCGAAAATGGCGTTGCAGTTCGGCGCCGAGCAGGGCTTCGTCTTCAATAATCAACAGGCTATCGGCCATCATGTGCTTTCGGAAACGCTGGGGCAGGGGATGCGCAGGCTCACGCGCGCGCCGCCGCCGGGTTGGTTGCTCAGGCTTAATTGCCCGCCCAGGCCATTGATAAAACGCCGTGTCACCGCCAGCCCGAGGCCGGTGCCGTTTTCATGGCCGGACAAAAATGGCCGCGCCGCGCTGCTGAGCAGGACGGCAGGAAAGCCCGGACCGTTGTCGCTGACCGTCAGTTCGATGTTGTGAGCTTCGCTGCGCTGTGCCTGCAGCCGAATGATACCGGGTGCGCTGCCGAGTGCGTTGCGGGCGTTCAGGATCAGATTGAGCAGCGCCTGGCGCAGGCCATCGGCGGGCAGCAGGCAGTTCAGCGCTTCAGGCACTTGTGTTTCCAGCCGGATTTGGGCGGGCAACTGATAGCGCGCCAGCGCTGCGACGGCCTGGCACAATTCTGCGAGATTGACCGTGCTGGCGGCCTCGGGACGATGGCGCGCCTGGTCGAGCAGGCCGTTGAGCAGGCGGTTGATGCGGTTGAGTTCGTCCAGCACCAGGTCAAGGCGTTCGAGGTGGTCGGACGAGGTGGTTTCGCTGCGCAGATTGACCAGCGCCAGCTGGATGCCGGACAGCGGGTTGCGCAGCTCATGCGCAATGCCCGCCGCGACTTCGCCGACGGTGGCGAGTTTTTCCGCCTGCGCCAGGCGTTGCTGTTGCGCCAGCAGCGTGCCGCTGGCGTCGCGCACTTGCTGCTCCAGCGTGGTTTCGCGGTTCTGGTGTTCGGCCTCGAGCTCGGACAGGCGGCTGACTAAATGGTTGTAGCGCAGCAATAAGGGTTTGATCATTGCACCGGCGTGCTGGGTCGGTGCGCTGGCGTAATTTTGCCGCGACAGGCCGCGCATCAGTTGGCCCAGATCGCGCAGCGGCACGCTGACCTGGTGACGCAGTAAAAACAGGATGGCGAGGATCAGCAGCGGCAAGCCGGCCGCCAGTGCCAGCGTGAGTTTGAATTCGAGCTGGGATGATTGCTGTACAACGCTCACCAGCGTGGCGTGGGCGGTGGTTTCCGCAGTGATGCGCTGGCGTATTTGATTCAGTGCATCCAGCATCGTGGCGTGGCTGGCGCCGGGCAGTGCGATGTCGCGGCGGAGTTGTTTGAGGACGATGGGGGTGTGGGTGGCGCGATAGTGGTCAGCGTTGAGAATCTGTGTCAGCTGGCTGTCGAGTGCCTGGCGCGTGGTGGGGCTGAGGGGTGTGGCGGGGTCGATGGGACGTAAAGCGTCTTGCCCGATAGTTTGAGCCAGACGTTGCAGCGCTAGAATATGCTGCATATGGCTTTGCATGATCTGCATGCGGCTCTCGGCGCGCCAGGCGCTCAGGCTCACCAACGCCAGCGCCAGCACCACGCCGATGCCGAGTATCAGACTGGGCAACCACAGTGAACGCAGAATCAGGGAACGGGACATCGGGCTGGCGGCAGGCAGGACATGCCCGCCATTCAAGCCGGTTTTGCGGTGCCAGGCAAGCGGGATGTGCATCACTGGTCAATCAGGATGCTCAACTCGCCGCGCCGCAGCTTGAATTGCGTCAGCTTGCGGTGTGCGGGCGGCGCGGCAGCGAGTGCGGCGATGTGTTTTTGCAGGCCGGTGATTTGCATGATCGGCTGGCGTCGCTGGAAGGCGATTTCGTGTGCCCGGCTGACATGGCTTTGCGCCTGGTAGAGGTATTCGTCGGCGGCCGACTGGTTGTGTGCAGTAAATTCTTCGATTTGGGCGTAGTGCAGATACAGTCGCGCGTCGATCAGTTGCGATTTGACGGGATGGTCGTGCATGACGCGCGGCCAGGCGTCGCCCAGATAGGCCGCACGGCGCTCGGCCAGCGCAGCGCTTTTACGCCACAGCGTCTGCGCCAGGCGCTGGCTGTCAGCATCCCCGCGCTGGATATGGCGTTCGAGCTGGTGCGCATCGCGCAGCAGGTGGGTGGCTTCAGCGCGCGCGATCCGGTCGTTGGTCAGGGCGTCCTGGCGCAGGGCGCGTTCGGCACGATGCAGTTCAACTTTGGCGCCGTTCACGTCGCCCGCTGCCAGCAGGCGTGTGGTGTGGAACAGCGACTGTTCGCTGGCACTGCGGACGGCAGCTTTGGCGTGTAGTGGTGGCGCTGCTGCCGGTGCGGCCTGGCTGCTGGTGGCAAATGGCATGAGTGCGATACACAGCGCTGCCGCGAGCAGGGATGGGGTGGGTCGGTTTGTGTGCATGGCTGTTCCTCAAGATGGACGACTCGGACGGTCGCTTGCCTTGCTATAAACACATACCATGCCAATGTGCCAAGCCATTGATATTGAAAATCTGTTTTGTGGTGTTGCGGCGGGGACGGGGGAAGTGAACCGTTGAATTGGGGGATATCAACCAACTGCGCTGGTGGTAAATCCACCAGCGCGCTACGGTCAGGGGAAGGCCGGAATGGTCGGATCGGGCTGGCTGCTGCGTGCTTCGGGATGGCGACGACTGACCAACTGCTGGATCTCGGCGACGCGGCCACTGGGCACATCGACCATCATCAATACGCCGCCAGCTTCAATGGCGCTGGCGTAGTGCTTCAGACGTGAATTGGGCGCCGAGCTGGCGATCATGCTCGACACCCAGGCACCGATACCGGCGCCGAGCAAGGCCGTAATCAGTATGCTGACCAGGTGCAAGGTCACGCCCGACGGCGGATACAGTAGCGCGACCACGCCCGCAACGATACCGGCGGCGCCACCGATCACCAGGCCGCTTTCCACGCCGTGCACAAAGTCACTTTTTTGCAGAATGGACGCTTCGTGCAGGCCGTCTAGCGACACGCCGTCCTTGGCCATGACGTGAATATGACCGATTTCGATACGCGCCAGCAACAACTCATCGGCGATCTGTCTGGCGCTATAGGTGTCCGGCAACATGAAATAGAGTCTGCGTCTCATCATGGTCTCCTTGGCTGCATGCAGGCGGCACGTCTGTAATGGGGGGGCGCAGGAAAGCGCTGCATGTTCTCTGCATAGATAATCTATCCTGTTCTGTCAAGGCCTTATCGCTGCCGGACGGCGCGGCATTGATGCTAAAATGGCAATGAAGCTGGCCAGGCAGTCGCCGCCCCGGGCAACCGGGGGGGAGGAAAGTCCGGGCTCCACAGAGCAGGATGCCGGTTAACGACCGGCCGCCGTGAGGCGAGGACCAGGGCCACAGAGACGAGCGTATTCAGTTACGGTGAAACGCGGTAACCTCCATCCGGAGCAAGGCCAAATAGGCAGACGATGAAGCGGCTCGCTGAGTCTGCGGGTAGGCTGCTTGAGCCGTCGGGTAACCGGCGGCCTAGAGGAATGACTGTCCACGACAAAACCCGGCTTATCGGCCAGCTTCACCTGAATTTTCGCTGCACGCATCCCGCGCAGCAGCCATCAAGCGCAGTGCCCGATCATGAGCAAAGCCTTCACCAAAGAAACCGACGCTGACGAAAACGAGCTCGTGGCCGAGCCGCAATGGCCCGCAGGCGTCAAAAATTACCTGACGCCGCGCGGCTATGCGCTGCTCAAGGCGGAATTCGACCAGCTGCTCAAGGTGGATCGGCCGCAGGTGGTTGAAATCGTATCGTGGGCGGCGGGGAATGGCGACCGTTCGGAAAATGGCGACTATATTTACGGCAAAAAGCGCCTGCGCGAAATCGACCGGCGGCTGCGCTATTTAACCAGGCGTCTGGACAACCCGGAAGTCGTCGATCCCGCCACCCAGCAGGGGATCGAGCAGGTGTTTTTTGGCGCCACGGTGACGGTCGCCGAGGCCGACGGCCATGAGCACCAATACCAGATTGTCGGTGTGGATGAAGCCGATCCGGCTCAGGGTCGCATCAACTGGGTGTCGCCACTGGCGCGCGCCCTGCTCAAAACGCGTGCGGGCGACCGTGTACGCTTCCAGAGCCCGGCGGGTCTGCGTGAAATCGATGTCATCGACGTGCGTTATCCACTGTCCCATCCATCTGGCGGATGTAGTACCTGAAAAAATTTAGGTGTATTACGCTGCGCGCTCGCATCAACTCCTGATATCCAGCCTTCAAATAATCCGCTATGTGCTTATTTTTGATTGCTTATTAGCATTTACTAATGCGTCGTAAGTGATTGTAAATTCTTGCGAAACTGCCTTTTATCTGCTTGACCCTCCCCTTTATTTTAACTATAGTGGGTCGTAGTGGTGAATTGTGGGGGGGAGTGGGAGAAACGCCCTCCGCGCAACGTAAATAAAGGGGTGTCATGTTTCGCGGCGTTGCAACGCTCAACCTGGATAGCAAGGGTCGGCTGGCTGTGCCGTCCAGGTACCGTGACGCGCTGCAAAGTCAGGCCGAGGGACGCGTCGTCGTGACCGCTGACCCGAGCCAGTGTCTGCTGTTGTTCCCGCTGCCAGAGTGGGAACCGATCGAGAAAAAACTCAATAGCCTGTCCAGTTTCAATCCGCAAACGCGTAGCTTGCAGCGCCTGCTGGTGGGTAACGCGCACGATCTGGAGCTGGATGCGAGTGGCCGCATCCTGCTGCCCGCGATGCTGCGCGATTTCGCCGGACTGGAAAAAACCGTGGTGCTGGTTGGGCAGGGCGCCAAGTTCGAGCTGTGGAGCGAGACGCGCTGGCAGGCGCAGATGGAGCAGGCACTGGTGTTCCGCAATGGCGACATGCCGCCTGAGCTGGAAGGCTTCTCGTTGTGAGTGCGCACTTGCAACATGAAACCGTGCTGCTCGAAGAAGCCGTTGCCGCGTTGAATATCCGGCCTGACGGTATCTACGTTGACGCGACCTTCGGGCGTGGCGGTCACAGTCGCAGGATATTGGCGGCGCTGGGTGAAGCCGGTCGCCTGTGGGCATTTGACAAAGACCCGGCCGCCATCGCGGCGGGTCAGGCCTGGATTGATAGCCGCTTTGGATTGATCCACAGCGGCTTTGTGCATCTGGCGGCGCGATTGGGCGAGCGCGGCGTGCAGCGGGTCGACGGTGTGTTGATGGATCTGGGCGTGTCGTCGCCGCAACTGGACGACGCCGAACGCGGCTTCAGTTTTCGTTTCGACGCACCGCTCGACATGCGCATGGATACCACGCAGGGGCAAAGTGCCGCCGACTGGCTGGCGCTGGCCGACGAGGCCGACATCAGGGGGGTGATCAAAGACTATGGCGAAGAGCGGTATGCTAAATCGATTGCAAGCGCGATTGTTGCGCAGAGAGCGCTCGCGCCAATCACAACTACCAGGCGGCTTGCAGAGCTCGTCGCGGCGGTCGTGCCCACACGGGAACCCGGTCAGAATCCGGCGACACGCACCTTTCAGGCTATACGGATTTACCTCAATCGGGAGCTTGAGGAGCTGTCGCTAGCCTTGCCGCAAGCCATGCAAATGTTGGCGCCAGGCGGGCGGCTGGCCGTCATCAGCTTTCATTCGCTGGAAGACCGCATCGTCAAGCGCGCGCTGCGTGAGGCATCCAGTCCACCTGAAATGCCGCGTCGCCTGCCGGTGCGCGCGGTGGATATTCCCGAGCCTAAAATTCGTTTGATCGGTCGGGCGATCCGTCCGGGTCACGCCGAAACCGAAGCCAATCCGCGCGCGCGCAGCGCCACCATGCGCGTCGCCGAACGGCGCGAGGACGTGGCATGAGCCGCGCGCAAATTGTCCTGCTGTTGCTGGTGGTCGTCTGTGCGCTGGGCGTGGTCAACGCCCAGCACCATGCGCGCCAGCTGTTTGTCGCGCTGCAACAGGCGCAGGCGCAGCAGCGGCAGCTGGATGTGGAGTGGGGTCAGTTACAGCTGGAGCAAAGCACCTGGGCGATGCATGGCCGGATTGAAAAACTCGCCGTTGAGCGCTTGCACATGCAGGTGCCGTCGGCCAATCGGGTGCAGATCGTGAATGCCGGAGGTGCGCAATGAGCCGCATCGCCGCGCGCCCGGCCAGTCATTTGCTGGAACTGCATCTGCAACGCTGGCGTGGCCGGGTGGTGGCCGGCCTGTTGCTGCTGTGGCTGTTCGGTCTGGTACTGCGCGCAGTGTATCTGCAAGGCATCCAGCACGATTTTCTGCTGCGCAAGGGCAATGCGGTGGTGAGCCGCGTACTGGAATTGCCCGCGCATCGCGGCATGATTACCGACCGGCGCGGCGAGCCGCTGGCGATCAGCACGCCGATGGAATCGCTGTGGGCCAATCCGGGCTCGGTCAACGCCAGTCCGGAACAACTCAAACACCTGGCTAAGCTGCTCGGCATGCCGCTGGCGGCTATCCAGAAGCGGCTTGGTGAAGACAACAAGGAGTTCGTCTACATCAAGCGCCAGCTGCCGCCGGAACAGGCCGCTGCCGCCACCCAGCTCGGGATTCCCGGCCTGTATCTGCGACGTGAATACCGGCGCTATTACCCGTCAGCTGATGTCACCGCGCAGCTGCTGGGTTTTACCAACGTCGATGACCGGGGGCAGGAAGGCATGGAGCTGACCTACCAGAACTGGCTCGCTGGCGTGCCGGGTAGTCGTCGCGTCATCAAGGATCGCAAAGGCAATATTGTCGAAGACGTCGAGAGCATTCAGAGCCCAAAACCGGGGCGCGATCTGGCGCTGTCGATCGACATGAAAATCCAGTATCTGGCGTACCGTGAATTGCAGAACGTGGTCGCCACGTTCAAGGCCAGGGCTGCCGCCATCGTCGTGCTGGATGCCAAAACCGGCGAGATTCTGGCGTTGGCCAATCTGCCGTCGTACAACCCCAACAACCGCCGGGGCGTGAAACCGTGGATGATGCGCAACCATGCCGTGACCGACGAATACGAACCGGGTTCGACGATGAAGCCATTCACCGTCGCGGCGGCGCTGGACGCGGGCACCATCAAGCCGGATACCATGATCGACACCGGTGACGGCAGTTTTGTGGTCGGCAACAAGCGCATTCATGACACGCACGCCAACGGCGACATCAGCATTTCACAGATCATCGAAAAATCGAGTAACGTCGGCGCGGCTAAAATTGCGCTGGCGCTGAAGCCCGAATATTTCTGGGACGAGTTGCACAAGGCTGGCTTCGGTACCACGCCACAGGTCGGTTTTCCGGGCGCCGCCAGCGGCAAGCTGCGCCCGTATCAAAGCTGGCGTCCGATTGAGCAGGCTACCATGGCATTCGGCAACGGCATCGCCGTGAGTCTGCTGCAAATGGCGCGCGCCTATACCGTGTTTGCCAACAACGGCGAAATGCGCCCGGTCACCATGCTCAAGCAGACCGTTGCCAGCGATGCCGGTACGCAGGTATTTACGCCTGCCGCCGCGCACGAAGTGCTGGCGATGATGGAAACGGTGGTGTCGCCGGAGGGCACCGGCGCCCGCGCCCAGGTCGCAGGTTACCGTGTGGCAGGCAAAACCGGCACCGCACACAAGCCGCTGGACGGACGCTATTCCAGTGATAAGTACATCGCCTCATTTATCGGCCTCGCGCCGGCGAGCAATCCACGCCTGATCGTGGCGGTCATGGTGGACGAGCCGACCAGCGGCGGTTATTACGGCGGCGTGGTGGCGGCGCCGGTGTTCAGCAGTGTCATGAGTGGTGCGCTGCGCGTACTCGACATTCCACCTGACAATCCAACTGGCAATGTCGTGCTGCCCCCGGCCAATGCCCATGTTGAAGAGGAGTCGATGTGAGCGCGCCCGCGTTGTCTGACGCCATGCTGACGTTACTGGCACCGTTGCGCGGCCTGAGTGCCGACAGCCGCCATATCACAGCGGGCGACGGCTTTGCGGCGTATCCGGGCGAAACCGGTGACGGTCGCAGGCATATCGAGCAGGCCATCGCCGCAGGTGCTGCCGCCGTGCTGTGGGAGGAACAGGATTTCAGCTGGCCAGCGCGCTGGGTCGATGTGCCGAATCTGGGTGTCGCCAACCTGAAAGCGCAAGTCGGTGAAATCGCAGCCCAGCTGTATGGTCAACCGGCGCAAAAATTGTGGATGGTCGGTATCACCGGCACCAATGGCAAGACATCGTGTGCGCACTGGCTGGCGCGCTGTTTCAACCAGCTGGGTCGCCGCACCGCCGTGTTCGGCACGCTTGGCAACGGCTTTCCCGATCAACTCGCTGTTTCACCGAACACCACGCCCGACGCCATCGTATTGCAACGTTCGCTGGCCGATTTTGTGCAGCAAGGCGCGCAGGCGGCGGTGATGGAGGTGTCGTCGCACGGTCTGGCGCAAGGCCGTGTCAAGGGTGCGCGGTTCGACGTGGCGGTGTTGACCAACCTGTCGCGCGATCACCTTGATTACCACGGCGACATGGCGCGTTATGCCGCAGCCAAGGCGCAGCTGTTCAGCTGGCCAGGCCTTCAGTATGCGGTGCTGAATCTGGACGACGAATGGGGGCGCACGCTGGCAGCGCAGCTAGCGCACGGCGCAGTGAATGGGGTCGGCTATGGCTTTGATGCAGGCCGGGTGCGTGGCGAAAATCTGCAACTCAGCGCCACGGGCCTGCGCATGAACATTGTCTCGGATTGGGGTAACGCCCGACTCGATTCGCCGTTGCTTGGGCGCTTTAATGCCAGCAACCTGCTCGCCACGCTGGCGGCGCTGCTGGTTAGCGGCGTCAGTCTGAATGATGCGGTGCAACAGCTTGCCACGCTGCAGCCGGTTGCCGGGCGCATGCAGGCGCTGGGCGGCGCTGACAAACCCACGGTGGTGGTGGATTACGCGCATACGCCAGATGCCCTGGAAAAGGTGCTGGACACCTTGAAACAGGTGAACCCGGACGGCCAGCTGATCTGTGTATTCGGCTGCGGCGGCAACCGCGACGCGGGCAAGCGCCCGCTGATGGGTGCGATTGCGACCCGGCTGGCTGACGAAGTCGTCCTCACCTCGGACAACCCGCGCAATGAAGACCCGCTGGCAATCATCCGCGACATCAGCACCGGCATTGGCGTCAACCATCACATCGAGCCGGATCGCGCGCAAGCCATACTCGGCGCCATCCAATCTGCGCGGTGCGGTGACGTGGTGCTGATCGCCGGTAAAGGGCATGAAGATTATCAGGAGATACATGGCGTGAAATATCCATTCAGCGATGTGGAAATCGCACAACGCGCATTGGCGGGCTGGGCATGATTCCCGCCATGACCGACCTCAACACCGCCGCTGCTGCGCTACAGGGAAAATTGCGCGGCAACAACGTTGAATTCACCCGGGTTGCCACCGATACGCGCAGCATCCAGCCCGGCGATCTGTTTGTGGCGCTCAAGGGTGAACGCTTCGATGGTCATGCTTACGCGCAGCAGGCGCTCGATCAGGGTGCCGCAGCGGTGCTGGTGAGCAGTGACAGCGCGTGTGATGCCGCGCCCGCCATCGTGGTGGCCGATACGCGCCTGGCGCTGGGGCAGCTCGCCGCCTGGTGGCGTGACCAGATGCCTGCGCGTTTGGTTGGTGTGACCGGCAGCAACGGCAAAACCACGGTCAAGGAAATGCTCGCTGCGATTTTGGCTGCAGCCAGCAGCGAACAGGCGGTGCTGGCGACGGCAGGCAATTTCAACAACGACATCGGTCTGCCGCTGACGCTGCTCAAACTGCGTCCGCAGCACCGTTTTGGTGTGATTGAAATGGGCATGAACCACGCTGGCGAAATCGATTATCTGACCCGTCTGACGCGCCCCGACGTGGCGCTGGTGAACAACGCCGGTGCGGCGCACGTCGGCCTGCTCGGTTCGGTCGAAGCGGTGGCGCGCGCCAAGGGAGAAATTTTCGCCGGACTGGGCGAACACGGCGTGGCAATCATCAATGCCGACGATACCCATGCTGCGCTGTGGCGCGGGCTGGTTGGGAATAAAGCTGTGCTGGATTTTGGCCTGACCCAGGCTGCGGCAGTGCAAGGTCGCTATCACGCAGCCAGCAATGCCGTCGATGTCATGACCGCCGATGTCTGCTTTACCCCGCATCTGCAAGTAATCGGTGAGCACAACGCGCGCAATGCCCTGGCCGCTACTGCCGCCGCGCTGGCGCTGGGGATCGACAGCGATGCCATCGTGCGCGGCCTGGCGCTGTTTCGCGGCGTGGCCGGACGCATGCAAACCAAGCCTGCGCTGCATGGTGCAACCCTGATCGACGACAGTTACAACGCCAATCCCGATTCGGTGCGTGCCGCGCTGGCGGTGCTGGCGGCGGTGCCGGGAACGAAGCTGCTGGTGCTGGGTGACATGGGTGAACTGGGCGACAGTGCCGCTGAGATGCACGCTGAAATCGGCGCCGCAGCGCGCGCTGCCGGGGTGAATGCGCTGCTTGCGCTGGGCGATCTGAGCCGTGCGGCGGTGCTGGCGTTTGGTGCCGGTGCGATGCACTTCGAGCGCATCGAAGAGCTGCTCGCGGAAGTCGAAAACCGGCTCGCAGCGGATGTGACGGTACTGGTCAAAGGTTCCCGCTTCATGCAGATGGAACGGGTGGTTAAAAGTTTTGAGGTACAACCCTGATGCTGCTTTGGCTGGCTCAATCTCTGGCGCACGATATTCGTGCATTCAGCGTGTTCAACTACATCACGCTGCGCGCGGTGCTGGCGACGCTGACGTCGCTGAGCATCTCGTTCATGGTCGGACCGGCGGTCATCCGCAAACTGGCGGCGATGAAAATCGGCCAGTCAGTGCGTGACGACGGCCCGCAAACCCACCTCGTCAAGGCCGGTACCCCAACCATGGGCGGCGCGTTGATTCTGGTGTCGATCGCGATTTCCACGCTGTTGTGGGCGGATTTGTCGAACCGCTATGTATGGGTGGTGCTGTTCACCACGCTGGGTTTCGGCGCGGTGGGCTGGGTCGACGATTACCGCAAGGTGGTGCACCGCAATCCCAAGGGACTGTCGGCCAAGGCCAAATATTTCTGGCAATCTCTGATTGGCTTGAGCGCGGCGCTGTTTGTTGCCTATTCCACTCAACTTCCCGCGCAAACTGAGCTGATCGTGCCATTTTTCAAGCACGTTGCGATTCCGCTTGGCACGGTTGGCTTCGTGGTGCTGACTTATTTTGTGATTGTCGGCTCCAGCAACGCGGTCAACCTGACCGATGGCCTTGATGGCCTCGCGATCATGCCTACGGTGATGGTGGCGTCAGCGCTGGCAATTTTCGCTTATGTCGCCGGTAACGTGGTGTTTGCCAAATACATCGGCGTGCCGCATATCCCCGGTGCGGGCGAACTGGTGGTGTTCTGCGCAGCAATGGCTGGCGCCGGGCTGGCATTTTTGTGGTTCAACGCCTACCCGGCTGAAGTGTTCATGGGCGACGTTGGCGCGCTGGCGCTGGGTGCGGCGCTCGGCATCGTCGCAGTCATCGTGCGGCAGGAAATTGTGCTGTTCATCATGGGCGGCGTGTTCGTCATGGAAACCGTCTCGGTGATGATCCAGGTGGCGTCGTTCAAGCTCACCGGCAAGCGCGTATTCCGCATGGCGCCGCTGCACCACCACTATGAACTGAAGGGCTGGAAAGAAACCCAGGTCGTGGTGCGTTTCTGGATCATCACCATGATGCTGGTGCTGGTGGGACTGGCGACATTGAAATTGAGATAAATGGCGTATTACGGACAAAATATTCTGATCCTCGGCCTCGGCGATACCGGCCTGTCGGCAGCACGCTGGCTGGCGCGCCGGGGCGCGTCGCTGCGCGTCGCCGACAGCCGCGTGACGCCGCCCAATCTGGATCGCCTGCGCGCGTTTTTGCCAGAGGTGCAAGTCAGTACCGGCGGCTTTCAGACGGCAGATTTCGACTGGGCGCAATCGATCGTGGTCAGCCCCGGCGTGGCGCTGGCCGAGCCGCTGATCCAGCAGGCCATTGCGCGTGGCGTGCCGGTGCTGGGCGATGTCGAACTGTTTGCCCAGGCGCTACCAGCGCACGCACAGGTGATTGCGATTACCGGCTCCAACGGCAAAAGCACGGTCACCAGCATGGTCGGCGCGATGGGCGCAGCAGCGGGCAAAAAAACCATCATGGCGGGCAATATCGGCCTGCCGGTGCTGGATGCGCTGGATGACCATCCGGACACCGAACTGTACGTGCTGGAGTTGTCGAGTTTCCAGCTGGAAACCACGCGCAGCCTGAATGCTGTCGCTGCCACCGTGCTGAATATCAGCGAAGACCATCTCGATCGCTATACCGATATCGACGCCTACGCAGCGGCCAAGGCGCGGATTTTCAATGGCGATGGCGTGCAGGTTTTGAACCGCGACGATGCGCGCAGCCTGGCGCTGGCGCTGCCGGGTCGCACCGTCGTCAGCTTTGGACTGACCCCGCCCGCCAGCGGCGAATTCGGTCTGGCCGACGTTCAATTGTGCGACGGCGCGCAGCCGCTGCTGGCGTTGCAGGATTTGCCGCTGGCCGGTTTGCACAACGCCGCCAACGCGCTCGCCGCGCTGGCGCTGTGCCGGGCAGCAGGGCTGCCGATGCCGCCGCTGCTGGACGCATTGCGCGCATTCAAGGGCTTGCCGCACCGGGTTGAGTGGGTGGCCGAAATCGGCGGCGTGGTGTTCTACGACGATTCCAAAGGCACCAACGTCGGCGCCACCGAAGCCGCGCTCAAGGGCATGACCCAGCCAGTGGTGCTGATCGTCGGCGGCGATGGCAAGGGGCAGGATTTCAGCCCGTTGTGTGCCGCTGTGGCACAACACGCCCGCGCGGTGGTGCAGATCGGCCGCGACGGTGCGCTGATTGCCGCTGCCGTTGCCGACGCCGGGGTGCCGGTGCAGCGCGCCGAGACCATGCAGGACGCGGTGCGGCAGGCGTTTGCAGCGGCACAGCCGGGCGACGTGGTGCTGCTGTCACCCGCCTGCGCCAGCTTCGACATGTTTAAAAATTACGCGCACCGCGCCGAGGTATTCATTGCGGCGGTGCAGGCGTTGCCGGGAGCCCGCCCATGAGCGCCATTCCTGCCGCCGTGTCACGCCGCAACCGTGCGCCCGAGTACGATTTCGTGCTGATCTGGTTGACGCTGGTGCTGCTCGCGTTCGGCGTGGTGATGGTGTATTCGGCGTCGATTGACATGGCCGAAGCCAGCCGCCGCACCGGCTACCACGCGGATTACTTTTTGATCCGGCAGACGATTTTCGTCGGCCTTGGCCTGCTTGCAGCCTGGGCGACGTTCAAGGTACCGATGTCTGTGTGGCAACGCTGGGCACCCTGGCTGTTTGTCGGCGGTCTGGCGCTGCTGGCGATCATGGGCGCGATGTTGCCGCCTGCCGCGGT
>DZDB01000031.1 GCA_022736605.1 Sideroxydans lithotrophicus | reverse complement strand
TGTCGTCACACTGGCAATATAGCGTACCGCCGACAAAATCAGCTCGGGCGGGTTTTATGCCGTGGTCGACGGCGGGGTGAATGCTCAAGGCAGTGTTCATGATTGTCTCCTCATCAGGCGGGTACAAACTGGTGTGCTGCTTCGCACTTAAGGGCACAAGCGACGTTAAGTACGAAGCAGTACGCTTAGTTGTAACCCAAAATGGGACGTTTGCAATCGATACAATCGTGCGTAGAAATTCCGCGCATTTTCCAGTTTTGGCGGATAAATGGCTGGCTGTGCCCGGATATGGCCTGTGCCCAGTCTTCCATCCAGCGTTCGGTCGGCGCGGCAGGCAGGCGCGGTGCAGCCAGCAGGATGACCAGCCCGGCGGCGACGATCCAGCGCGGTGATGCCATCACCGGCGTGTGGCGCTGGCTGGCGATGAATGCGCCGCTCACGGCAGCGCCAAGCAGGCAGCCGACAATCACTTCCGAGACCGAGTGCGCGTGAACCACCAGCCGGGAGTAACCTATCGCCAATGCCAGTGCGCTACCCAGCGCAATGCCAGCGCCGCGCCAGGTCGGCGCGGCGCGTACGAAGATCAGATAAAACAACACCGGGTAGACCGCAGCCGAGCGCATCGCGTGGCCGCTGAAGCCGGTGAAGTCCAGGCTGCGGATACCGATACCCCAACCCAGAAACAGCAGCTTGCTGAATACGACAACCGCCATGCCGCCGCAAAACAGCAGACACCACAGCATTGCCTGACGGGTAGCGTGACCCAGCGCCAGCCAGACAAAAACGGCCAGGGCAATCGGGCCGGTGACGACGATGCCACCCAGATGCGTGAGTTCGTACCAGTGGTTCAAGACGGTGTTTGGCCTGCGATTTCGGCCGCCAGCAAGTGCCGCAATTGCCGACCGAGTACGCGATATTCTTCAATCTGTGCGTGCATGTTGCCAAGCGGATTGTTGACGATATACGCCAATATCTGATGTTGTCGAACATGCAGCTGGTAGAGCTGGGGCAGGGACTGTAAGGTCTTGGCCAGCGGGCAGGCGGCCAGATCGGCGAGTCTTTGCGGGTTGAGCAGTTGTGGCGCCTGTTCGAGCAGGTTGAGCAGGCTGGATTCAAGCGACAGGTGGCGTGCGTACAGGACGAGCAAGCCCATGTCGCCGGGCGTATCGAGTTGCGCCAGCGCGCACTGGATAGCGGGCAGCAGCTGGTCGGCTGGCAGCGGTCGGCACAGGCCGAAACCCTGCATGGTGTGGATGCCCAGCCCCAGTAGCAGGGTGCGGATCGTTGCCGATTCGACACCTTCAGCCACCAGTTCGACGTTCAGGCCGTTGGCGAGGTCTTTGATGCTGAGTGCAAACGGCAGGTCATCGATGCGATGGTCCAGTTCGGAGACAAACACCTGATCGAGCTTGATTTCCTGTATCGGTAAATCGCGCAGCCGCAGCAGGCTGGCATAAGCCGTGCCCAGGTCGTCAATCGCCAGGCGCACGCCCAGGCTGTGCAGGGCATAAATTTGTTGCAAGGTTTCAGTCTGATTCAGGATTTCGCCGGATTCGAGAATTTCCAGCGTCAGGCGACCCGGTTCGATATGGTGATGCAGTAGCTGATCGAGTATCAGTTTTGGCAGTTGCGCGTCGAGCAGCAGGTGCGGGTCGATGTTGATCGACACATCGGTTTTGAAACCCGCGCTTTCCCATGTCTGCAATTGCGCCAGCGCCTGTTGCAAGACAGCTTCAAACAACTGATGGCGCGCGGCTTCATCAAACAGGGGCAGAAAAACGCCCGGCGCATGCAGCGTGTCGCCGTCGCGCAGGCGCGCCAGCGCCTCGACCCGCACCACGCTGGCGCGCTGTACGTCGATGATCGGCTGATAATGCAGTTCCAGACCGTGTGGCAGCAGCGCCAGCAGATCGCGCCCACGCCGATGGCTGTGTTTGTGCGCCAGGTTGGCAAACAGCACCCAGGGCTGTTTGCGCTGGGTTTTGTCGTGTTTGGCCTGGTACAGCGCCCGGTCGGCATGGCGCAGCAAATCGTCAGCTGTGCCATCATCCTCTGGATAGACCGTTACCCCCAGGCTGGCCGGACATAGCGCTTCGACTCCGCCCGGCAGTTGATAAGCAGGCAGGAGCGCGGCGCTGATGCGCGCCAGCATGGCGAGCAGCGCGGATGGCTCGGCAATATCTTCCAGCAGCAGCACGAATTCGTCGCCGCCCAGCCGCGCCACGTAATCTCCGGTACGTAATGTAGTTTGCAGGCGGCGCGCAAGCTGTTGCAGCAAGACATCGCCGATTGCATGGCCGTGCGTATCATTGACCAGCTTGAAGTCATCCAGATCGAGCATGACCAAGGCCAGCGTACCGTTTTCACAACGCGCCAGCGCCTGCGCCAGATAGGCATCGAGCGCACGCCGATTCGGCAACCGGGTCAGCGTGTCGCGCAACGCCAGTTGCGATAGTTGCTCGGCCTGCGTCTGATAGTAAAACCGGGTATGGATTAATTCGGTGATCAGGCCCAGTAGCGCCAGCGTATCCGCATCAGGCGGTTCGGGCGGCGCTTCTCCAAACCACGCCAGACTGAGTGCGGCGAGCGCCAGATCGGATGTGCCGATGGGCAGGATCAGATTGGCTTTCAACCCGGCCTGGATGAATTCCGGCAGCGCATCCGGGCTGCCCGGATAGTTGGCTGTGAATAGCGGCTGGCCCTGGCGCAAGGCGGTGCCCACCGTGCCTTTGTCGATTGGCAGGCGGTAATCATGGATCAGGGTTTGATACGCGACAGGCAAGCCGTGAAAAAAACGGTAGCGCAGCAGACCCGGTACCGTCTGTTCAAGCAGCGCCGCACCATCCGCCCCCACCAGCCGTGCGGCCTCAGTGGCGGCGAGGCTGAAAAACGTTTCGGCATCGTGTTCCAGCGCCAGTAGCCGGACGATTTTGATGGTGTCGTGTAGCGTAGGCATAAAGTCAGTTTAGTGCCGAATGGCGCGGATCACCACACGTGACCTACAAAAAGCGGTCGAGCAGTTTGCGGCTGTGTTTGTCCAGCGCAGCCAGATCGCGGATCAGATAGTGCACGCCGTGGCGGTCGGCAATCATCAGGCGGTTGAAGCCGAGACGGCGGATGTCGTCCTCAGCCTTGAGCACGAACTGCGTGTCGCCGCGATCGGTCTGTACCGTCCAGGTGCTCGGCGTGGCAAAACCGGAAACGCCCAGCAGCCGGGTGATGCCCGGCATGAATTCAAGTTGCGCCAGCGCGGCTTGCAGCAGCGACTGTTGCGCCGCTGGCAGTGTCGTCAACTTTGCAATCCACGCCAGTTCATGGCCGTCCGCGCCGACCAGCGACAGGCCATCGTCCGGCGCGCTGACCGGAAACGCCCGCACTGGCACCACGCCGACCGACACGCTGCCGTCGGCAGCGGTGAACACCAGCTGACCTGCCGGGTTGATTGCCAGTTGAAAATCAGTCATCACGGTCTCCGTCGTCCGGGTCGGTATCGACGTTGCGCGCCTGCGCCTGATACAGCCGGTAATACGCGCCCTCGCGCGCCATCAGTTCGTCGTGCGGGCCGACTTCAACAATCTGGCCGCGATCCATCACCACCAGTCTATCCGCTTGTCTGAGGGTGGACAGGCGGTGCGCGATGGCGATGGTGGTGCGGCCGCGCACCAGGTTATCCAGCGCCTTCTGGATTTCCTTTTCGGTTTCGGTATCGACGGAGGACGTCGCTTCGTCAAGGATCAGGATGCGCGGGTCGATCAGCAGGGCGCGGGCAATCGAGATGCGCTGGCGCTCGCCGCCCGACAAGCCCTGGCCGCGTTCGCCGACCAGCGAATCGTAACCGTGCGGCAGGCGCAGGATGAATTCGTGCGCGTGCGCGGCGCGGGCGGCGGCGACAATCTGGGCGCGGTTGGCAGTCGGCTGGCCGTAGGCGATGTTGTCGGCAATGGTGCCGAAAAACAGGAACGGCTCCTGCAATACCAGACCGATGTTGCGCCGGTAATCGGCCACGGCCAGCGTGCGGATATCGACGCCGTCGAGCAGAATCGCACCTTCGCTAAGGTCGTAAAAGCGGCAGATCAGGTTGACCAGCGTGCTCTTGCCGGAACCGCTGTGGCCGACCAGGCCGATCATCTCGCCCGGCGCGATGTGCAGGTTCAGGCCGCGTATCACGGCGCGGTTGCCGTAGCGGAAACCGGCTTCGCGCAGCGTCAATGCGCCGTTGACGTGATCGAGTTGCACCGGCTGGGCGGGCTCGGGCACGCTCGATACGTGGTCGAGCACGTCGAAAATACGCTTGGCACCAGCAGCGGCTTTTTGCGTTACCGAAACAATCCGGCTCATCGAATCGAGCCGCCCGTAAAAGCGCCCGATATACGCCAGAAACGCGGTCAGCACGCCGACCGTGATCTGGTTGTTGGCGACCTGCCAGATGCCGAACGCCCACACCACCAGCAGACCGATTTCGGTGAACAGCGAAATGCTCGGGGTGAACAGCGACCAGACCTTGTTGAGTTTGTCGTTGACGACGAGGTTATGTTGATTGGCTTCACGAAACCGTGTCGCCTCGCGCTGTTCCTGCGCAAACGCCTTGACCACGCGGATGCCGGGAATGGTGTCGGCCAGCACGTTGGTGACTTCGGACCAGACCCGGTCGATTTTTTCAAAGCCGGTACGCAGCCGGTCGCGCACCACGTGAATCGCCCAGGCGATGAACGGCAGCGGCACCAGCGTGACCAGCGCCAGCCACGGGTTGATGGAAAACAGGATGATGGCCGTCATCACGATCATCAGCACATCGGTGGCGAAATCGAGCAGGTGCAGCGACAGAAACACACAGATGCGGTCGGTTTCCGGAGCCGATCCGCGCCATCAGGTCGCCGGTACGCTTGGCGCCGAAATACTCCAGCGACAGGCGCAGCAGGTGCTCGTAAGTGATGGTGCGCAAATCCGAGCCGATGCGTTCCGACACCCTGGCCAGAATATAGGTGCGCGCCCAGCCCAGCGCCCACGCCAGCAGCGCCGAGCCGAGCAGGCCGCCGAGCAGTTGCATCACCAGCCCGGTGTTGATCGGCTTGCCGTTCTGGTACGGAATCAGCACCTCGTCCATCAGCGGCATGGTCAGGTAGGGCGGCACCAGCGTGGCGGCTGTCGCCGCCAGCGTGAGCAGAAAGCCAGCCAGCAGTTGCAGGCGGTAAGGGTGGGCAAAGCGCCACAAGCGGAATAACACCCAGGTGGAGGAGGGGGCGGTATCCTCGCGGCTGCACAAAGGACAGCTGTCGGAATCGGGCGGCAGCGGCGTTTGGCAAGCCGGGCAGATGTCAGCCTCGGTGCCAGCGTGCGGCGTGGCGCTGTTGCGCTGCGTGTAGCGTGTGGCGAGGCGCTGGGCGGCAGGCATCTGTTCCAGCGTGTAACGCCACAGCGCAAGTCGTGTATCGCCATTGAATAATGCCAGACTGCCAACGCCGGCATGATCATGCGGTTGCAGCGTCAGCGTGGCCTGATGCGGCCAGTTGCGCCAGTCAGCATCGCTGGCTTCACGCGCCCACAAATGGTGGCGCGTCAGCACCAGCAGGCCGTTTGCGTATTGGAGCTGCGGGTCGAGATCAAGCGTCAGCCAGGCCTCGATCGTCTCCTCCGGTGCGAGCTGGTCGGCGAGTGCGTCGCGCCAGTCGGCGGGCATGGGCGGCAAGGCGGTTGGGGTGTCGGATTTCATTGGGGCGAAGTTTACTTGCCTGGGGTGAGTGCGTACAGTTTTTGCTATTTGCAGCCACGCTGTAAACTTGCGGCGATTCGATGCGTTAAGTTCCCGTTACACGGCGATTATTTTCTCATGACAAAAAAATCCGACATCCGTTTTTTGCGTTTCATTCCGTTGCGTGGCCCCAGCATCTGGACTTATCGCCCCGCGCTGGAAGCCTGGGTCGACATTGGCGAGCTGGAAGAATGCCCGTCCAATACCCTGCCGGGCTTTGTCGAACGGCTGACCGCCTGGCTGCCGACGCTGGTCGAACACCGCTGCAGCGTGGGCGAGCGCGGTGGCTTCATCAAGCGGCTCGAAGCAGGCACCTGGCCTGCGCACATTCTCGAGCACGTCACGCTGGAGCTGCAAAACCTGGCGGGCATGCCGGGTGGCTTCGGCAAGGCGCGCAGCACCGATGAGTACGGCGTGTACAAGGTGGTGGTGCGTGCCTGGCACGAAGACATCACGCGTGTCGCCCTGCACAGCGCGCGCGATCTGGTGATGGCGGCGATCAACGACGAAACGTTTGATTTGCCCGCAGCGATTGCCGAGCTCAAGGACATGGCCGACCAGCTTTTGCTGGGCCCCAGCACCGCCTGTATTGTCGATGCCGCCAGCGCGCGCGAGCGCAATATCCCGGCCTTGCGCCTGTCCGACGGCAATCTGGTGCAGTTGGGCTATGGCGCACGCCAGCGGCGTATCTGGACCGCCGAAACCGAACTGACCGGCGCAATTGCCGAGGGTATATCGCGTGATAAAGACCTCACCAAGCAGTTGTTGCAGGCGTGCGGCGTGCCGATTCCGGAAGGCCGCGTGGTGGACAGTCCGGCAGATGCCTGGGAAGCGGCGCAGGACATTGGCCTGCCGGTAGTGGTCAAGCCCAGCGATGGCAATCACGGGCGCGGCGTATTCACCAATCTGAACACCCAGGCTGAAGTGGAAGCGGCTTACCCGCTGGCGCTGGCCGAAGGCAGCGAAGTGATGGTCGAGCGCTTCGTGCGCGGTCAGGAGCACCGTCTGCTGATCGTCGGCGGCAAGCTGGCGGCGGCGGCGCGCGGCGAAGAAGCCTGGGTAACCGGTGACGGCGTGGCGACGCTGAATGCGCTGATTGACGCACAACTCAACACCGATCCACGGCGTGGCGATCTGGAAAACTGTCCGCTCAGTCCGATCATTCTGGCGCAAGAGCCGGTGGCGCGGCTGGAACTGGCGCGCCAGGGGCATCAGCCCGACAGCATTCTCCCGGCAGGCGTGCGCGTGCTGGTGATGCGCACCGGCAACATGGCGTTTGACGTGACCGGACAGGTGCACCCGGACGTGGCGGCGGTGGCGGCGCTGGCCGCGCGCGTGGTCGGGCTGGACATTGCCGGTGTCGATCTGGTGGCTGAAGACATCTCCCGCCCCCTGGCACAGCAAGGCGGGGCGGTGGTTGAAGTCAACGCCGGGCCGGGCTTGCTGATGCACCTCAAGCCCGCGTCGGGCGAGGCGCAGCCGGTCGGCCGGATGATCGTCGACCACCTGTTTGCCGCCGATGACAATGGCCGCATCCCGGTGGTCGGCATCACCGGCAGCCATGCGCCGTGCGCGGTGGCACGGCTGCTGGCGCATATTCTCGACCTGCACGGTAAAAAAGTCGGGCTGGCGTGCGCCGATGGCTGGTTTTTGGGGCAACGCCGGGTCGAGACCCGTCACAGCGTCAACTGGGCAGCAGCACGGCGCATCCTGATGAACCGGTCAGTTGAAGTAGCGGTGCTGGAAACCAGCAGTGCCAGCATCCTCGGCGAAGGGCTGGCATACGACCGCTGTCAGGTCGGCGTCGTCACCCGCGTCGATCCGGCGCTGCATATCGGCGACTTCCACATCAGCACGCCGGAGCAGGTGTTCAATGTCATGCGCACGCAGATCGACGTGGTGTTGCCGACTGGCGTGGCGGTGCTCAATGCCGACGATGCGATGGGGCTGGCACTCGCGCCGTTGTGCGACGGCGAGGTGATTTTCTATGCGCAGGACGCAGCAGCGCTGGCTTTCCATCGCCAGCAGGGTGGGCGGGGCGTTTATTTGCAGGCAGGGCGCATCGTGCTGGTTACGGGTATGGACGAAACCAGCCTGGCGGGAAGCGATGTGCTGCTGTTACCTGCCGAGCTTGGTCCGCTGCAACAGGAGTCTGTGCTGGCAGCAGTGGCCGCAGCGTGGGCGCTGGCGGTGCCGCAGGCGCTGATTCACGCCGGACTTGAGACATTTGAATTTGCTGCTTCCGCCTAACAATAATCCGGCTTAAACCGACTCAGGATGAATCATGGAAATTACCCGTATTCGCGCTTTGCGCGGTCCCAATTTGTGGAGTCGTCGCACTGCCATTGAGGCGATCGTAGTCTGCACGCCGCTGGAGTGCGCCATCCCGCTTGAATCAGGTTTTGAAACCCGGTTGCGTGCCCGTTTTCCAGAAATCGGCGTGCTGCAACCGGGTGGACACCACACCGCCATCTGCATGGCACATGTGCTGGAAACCGTTGCGCTGAGCCTGCAACAGCAGGCAGGCTGTCAGGTATCGGTTGGTCGCACCACACCGACCACTGAGGCCGGGGTGTTTCATGTGGTGGTGGAATACAGCCAAGAGGCTGTCGGTCGTGCGGCGATGGCATTGGCGCTGACATTGTGCAGCGCAGCCCAAGTCGATGCGCCATTCGATCTGGCTGCCGCGTTGCTGCAGCTACGCGAACTGGACGAAGACGAGCGCCCCGGTCCCAGCACGGGTGCGATTATTCAGGCGGCCGTGGCGCGCGGTATTCCGTATCGGCGGCTGACACGCGGCAGCATGGTGCAATTCGGCTGGGGCAGTCGGCAATGCCGCATCCAGGCCGCCGAAACCGGTCATACCAGCGCCATCGGCGAATCGATTGCGCAGGACAAGGAACTCACCAAGGCGCTGCTCGAAGCGGCGGGCGTGCCCATTCCACATGGGCGTTCGGTACGCGATGCCGAAGATGCCTGGGCGGCAGCGCTGGAAATTGGCGCGCCGGTGGTGATCAAGCCGCGCGACGGCAATCAGGGCAAGGGCGTGGCGGTAAACATGGCAACGCGCGAGCAGGTATTGCTGGCCTACGCTGCCGCGCACGAGATCAGCCACAGCGTGATGGTTGAACGCTATATTCCGGGCGACGATTACCGCTTGCTGGTGGTCAACGGCCAGTTCGTCGCCGCCGCCCGGCGCGATCCGCCGCAGGTGATTGGTGACGGCGTGCACAGCGTCACCGCGCTGGTTGAGCAGGTCAATCTTGACCCGCTGCGCGGTGATGGTCACGCCACTGCCCTGACGCGCATCCGGCTCGATGAAATCGGCTTGGTGGCACTGGCGAAACAGGACATGACAGCGGACAGCATTCCACCGCGTGGTGTACGCGTGATGCTGCGCGATAACGCCAATCTGTCCACTGGCGGCAGCGCCACCGACGTCACCGACGACGTGCATCCCGAACTGGCCGCGCGCGCGGTGGCGGCGGCGCAAACCATCGGCCTCGATCTGTGCGGCGTCGACATGGTGTGCGACAGCGTGTTGCAGCCGCTCGAAGCGCAAGGCGGCGCGGTGATTGAAGTCAACGCCGCGCCCGGCCTGCGCATGCACCTGGCGCCGTCTTACGGCAAAGGCCGACCGGTCGGCGAGGCGATTGTCGCGTCGATGTTCGCCGATGGCAACAATGGCCGCATTCCTCTGGTCGCGGTGGCGGGTACCAACGGCAAAACCACCACGGTGCGGCTGATTGCGCATCTGCTCACCGCCAACGGCCTGCGTGTCGGCATGACCAATTCCGACGGCGTTTACGTCGAAGGCCGTCGCATCGACACCGGCGATTGCAGCGGGCCGAAAAGCGCGCGCAACGTGTTGCTGCACCCGGATGTCGACGCCGCCGTGCTGGAAACCGCGCGGGGCGGCGTGTTGCGTGAAGGACTGGCGTTCGATTTATGCGATGTGGCAGTGGTGACCAATATCGGCATGGGCGACCACCTCGGCCTGAATTACATTTGCACGGTGGAAGACCTTGCCGTGGTCAAGCGCGTCATCGTCGAAAACGTCGCAGCGACGGGTTTTGCCGTGCTCAATGCCGCCGACCCGAACGTCGCGAACATGGCTGCCAACTGCCCCGGCAACGTGATTTTTTTCGCCCACGATCCGCACCACCCGGTGATGACGCGCCAGCGTGCCCGTGGACTGCGCGTGGTGTATGTGGAGGCCAGCGATATCGTTGTCCAGCATGGCAAGCATAAACAGCGCATCGCGCTCGCTGACATTCCGCTGACACGCAATGGCCGCATTGCGTTTCAGGTTGACAACGCCATGGCCGCCATTGCCGCCGTCTGGGCGCTGGGGCTTGATTGGGGCGTGATCCGCAACGGTCTGAAGCGCTTCATCAACGACGCTGCCACCGCGCCAGGGCGCTTCAACCTGTTCGATTATCGTGGTGCCACCGTCATCGCTGACTACGGCCACAATCCGGACGCCATCGCTGCGCTGGTTACGGCGGTCAACACGCTGCCCGCGCAGCGCCGCAGCGTTGTCATCAGCGGTGCGGGTGACCGTCGCGACGAAGACCTGCGCCAGCAGACCCAACTGCTCGGTTCTGCGTTCGACGACGTGATCCTGTTTCAGGACCAATGCCAGCGCGGTCGTGCCGATGGCGAAGTGCTCGCCCTGTTGCGCGAAGGTTTGCAAGACGCCAGCCGCGCGCGCATCAGCGCTGAAATCACCGGTGAATTTCTGGCGATCGATACCGCGCTGGCACAACTCCAGCCGGGGGATTTATGCCTGATCCTGGTGGACCAGGTGGACGAGGCACTGGCGCATATTGCGGCGCGGGTAAGCCGTTGAATTGACTGTGTCTGGTGTCATATAAGTTTGCTCTTTTTCCTGCCCAGGTACGGGCTGTGCTGTCGTCATTTCATGGCTTTGTCATGGTTGGGCGTCAAGCTGCTTTTAGAACCTTTTAGGGATGGCTGGCATCCAAACCATCTCGACTTGAACAGGCACAGACAGGGTGATGAACGATTCCTGGAAAAAAGATATTTACCTGCAACGGGAAGCATTGGCGCAGCAGGTGCATGCGCCGCTGGCGCAGCTGGCGGCGCAATGTGCGGCTGACTGGGGTGACCGCGCACAGTTCAATGCAATATTGGCAGCGGGATTTGCCGACATTCCCTATTGCTCATCGGTGTATTGCATGACTACCGACGCGATCCAGATTTCCGACAGCGTGGGCGAGGCAGGACTGGCACTCGAACATTTTGGCCGCGACCGGTCGCAGCGGCCCTATATGAAGGAGGCGGTGCCGGCCTGGGGCTTTTTGCTGTCGGATGCGTATATCGGTCTGCTCGGGCATCGCCCCTCGCTGACGGCGTTGCATATCGTGCGCTCGGATACGACGGTGCTGGGTTTTCTGGGCGCCGATTTTGACTTGCGCGACCTGCCGGTGACGGCGGAGCTGTACGAAGAACCGGGCTACTGGCGGCAGGTGAAGGGCGACCCGGCGATACGCGGCAAGCTGTTCGAGCAATGCCGTGCGGAAAGTTTGCTGGACCGCAATCTGGCGCAGGGCTTATCGATACTGGAAGAATTGCTGACCGAGCGCGGCGTGTTTCAGTGCCAGATCCATTTCTCCAGCAGCCAGGCGACGATCTGGACCGTGGATGATCCATTCCGCTACCGCATTCTTGACCACGAAGCGCTCAGCGACCCGGATATCTGCCTGCTCTACCCGCTGCGTGATTACCCGTCCGAGGCGATGATTCCACAGCACAATCTTGAAAAGATCCTCGATACCCTGCAAGCGCTGCGCCTGGCCGATCCGACCATTTATCTGCGCACGGCGTCGATCAATACATTTAACGGCATGATCAGCCTGACGTTTTCATGCGACGGTTCGCATTACATGTCTTACGTCGAATTTCTGCTGAAAGATACTTCGTTCTGGTTTTGACTCAAGGGTGCGCGCCGTTTGGTGTTCTAGTTGCCAGCAGGCTGTCCACCGCTTCTGCCACATCCGTTGCGAGTGTCGCGCCAGCGGGCAGTGCGGCGCTATCCTGTGGGCGAAATTTGCCGGTTTGAACCAGTATCCCCGCCAGCCCGATGCTGCACGCGCCCTGAATATCCCCCACCACGTCGTCGCCGATCATGGTGATGCCAGCAGCGGGTAGCCCCAGCCGGTCGAGCGCGCGCTGGTAAAACAGCGGGCTGGGCTTGCCGAGGCTAACGGCCTTCACCCCGGCGGCTTCTTCCAGCAGGCGCACGTACGGGCCGGCATCCAGGTACAGCGCACCAGCTTGACGGAAATACCGGCTGTCCGACAGCGACAGCAAGTCGGCACCCGCCATCAGTGCGCGAAATGCCGTATTCAGGTGCGCGTAGGTAAATGCGTCAGCCGCATCGCCAATCACCACGTTGTCGATGGCTCGGTTCGCATCAGGTTGCGGCAAATCGTCAAAATCAGCCTGTAATCCGGGATGAATCAACAACAGCGGGCAGGCACGCTGCGCCATCAACTGCGCCCGCGCCAGTTGCGCCGGGGTCAACAATTGTTCGGGCGAAACCGGCATGCCGGCGCGTTGCAAGGTTTGCAAAAGCTCAGCATGACTGCGGCGTGTGGTATTGGTCAGCAATAGATAAGGCACACCCGCGCCGCGCAGGCGCTGCAAACTTTCCACAGCACCCGGCATGGCGTGTTCGCCGTCCAGCAACACGCCCCCGATATCAAAAAAGACTGCGGTGGCCGACATGGTTTTCCTCACGGGATTGACGCCTCCCGAATTGAACTTGCGCTCTGGTTTTTATAGCGCTGCCCGACGCAGGTCGTCAAGCCGAATGGGTTAACGCATTGAGCAGGGTGCAGCGGCAAGTTTAAGGTTTGACCCGGCATGCCGCCGCACGTTCCAGCAGCAGGGCGCGTTCGCGGGCGTTTTGGGTGAGCGCGGCAGCACGGCGGAATTCGGCGCTGGCTTCCACGGCGCGCCCGAGTTTGGCCAGCAGGTCGCCGCGCACGCTGGGCAGCAGGTGATAGTGGGCGAGGGCAGGTTCGTCGGTCAGGGTATCGGCGTGCGCCAGCCCGGCAGCCGGGCCGAACGCCATCGCCAGCGCCACCGCGCGATTCAGTTCGACTACCGGCGACGGCGCAGTTTGGGCGAGCGCGTCGTAGAGCGCGGCGATGCGCGGCCAGTCGGTCTGCTCTGCCGTGCGGGCGCGCGCGTGGCAGGCGACGATGGCGGCTTGCAGGGTGTAGCTGCCGTAGGCACCGCCCAGCGCTTCGGCACGCGCCAGCGCGGTCAGGCCGCGCCCGATCAGCAGGTGATCCCAGCGCGCGCGGTTCTGGTTGAGCAGCAGGATGGGATTGCCTTGCGCGTCAACGCGCGCATGGGTGCGCGATGCCTGAATCTCCATCAGCGCGACCAGGCCGTGAACCTCCGCGATTTGCGGTGTGAGTTCGGCGAGAACGCGCCCCAGCCGCAGCGCTTCGTCGCACAGTGCCGGGCGCATCCAGTCGTCGCCTGCGGTGGCCGAATAGCCTTCGTTGAAAATCAGGTAAATCACCTCCAGCACTGAATCCAGCCGCGCCGTAAGCTGCTCGGCACGCGGCACCTCAAACGGCACGTGTGCCGCACTCAGCGTACGTTTGGCGCGCACGATGCGCTGCGCGATGGTGGGTTCGGCCAGCAGAAAAGCGCGGGCGATTTCGCTACTGCTCAGGCCGCCGATCAAACGCAAGGTCAGCGCCACGCGCGCCTCGCGCGACAGCAGCGGGTGGCAGGCGGTGAACATCAGACGCAACAGGTTATCGCCGACTTCATCATCCAGCGCCTCATCCACAGCGTCGTTGAAGTCATCGCTGCGCATCGCATGCTGCGCGTCGAGCTCGTGGCTCAGTTCGACGTGTTTGTGCGCCAGCAAGGTATTGCGGCGCAAATGGTCGAGCGCGCGGTGCTTCGCCGTGGTCATCAGCCAGGCCGCCGGGTTGTCCGGCACACCTGATTTTGGCCAGTGTTCCAGCGCCGTCACCAATGCGTCATGGGCAAACTCTTCCGCCAGCCCCACATCGCGCAGCAGGCGCGCCAGTGCGCCGATGATTTTGGCGGATTCCATGCGCCAGACGGCGTCGAGGGTGCGTTGCAGGGTGTCATTCATGCGGTGGTATTGGGTATCATGTTGGACATTTTCGTTGGTCGGAAGGCTGGCGCTGGGTCATCCAGTGCGTGTACCTCAACGCACACGGATGAATCGGCGCCGACCTTGCGCAGCGCCCAGGCGCTTGCCGCCGCGTGCGATGCGGCCTCAATGACGGTATAGCGCAGATCCACGTCGCCAGACAGGCCGTTGTGGCTGCAAACCATGCTGCAAACGCCGTCGCCCAGTTCAAAATGCCAGCCAGCGCTGCCGGATTGCAGGCCACCGGCGTATACACCCAGGCTGGCCTGAAATAACGCCTCGGCATAGTGCGCCAGTGCTGCTACACGGCGGGTTTCGGGGTGCGGTTCAACTGTAATCATCAGCAAGTAACGCATTATGCCGCCTTGAATTTGTCTTGGGTATGACACGACGAATCAGGCCGCGACTAATCGACACGCCATCGCGGCATCATGACCATGGCCACGCTGCCCAGCACCAGCAGTCCTCCCGCGATCTGGGCGGCGGTGGGCGGCGTACCCAGCATGCCGCCCACCAGCATGGCGAATACCGGCACCAGGTTGAGGAACAGCGCCGTGTGCGCGGCGCCCAGGCGCTGAATGCCCATGCTCCAGAACAGATAGGCCAAGACCGTGCCGCCCACCACCATGATCGCCAGCGCCACGCCGGCGCGCAGGCCGGGGAGGACGAAAGACTCGCCGCTGCCGAGGGCTACCGCGAGCAGGACGCCGGCACCTGCCGTCATCATCAGCGCGGTGTGCGCCACGGGTGCACCCTGCGGCATGTAGCGGCGCGAGGCGACATTGAACAGCGCCCAGGTTAAATTGGCAGCAAGCATGAGCAGATCGCCCGGCGCGAACTGCAACTGCGCCAGCCGCTGCGGATCGCCGTGGGAGATGACCACACTCACCCCGGCCAGTGCCAGCGGCAGCGCCGCGAGATGGCGCCGACTGGGACGTTCGCCGAGCAGTGCGGCGGCCAGCAGGGTGGTCAGCAGCGGGTTGGTGGCCATGATGAGCGCACCGCTATCCGCCGATGTGGTCTGCATGGCGTGGAAGAACAACAGGTTGAAGCCTGCGATGCCCACCACGCCCAGCAGCAGATAAGCGCCGGCATGGCGCCTGGCCAGACGCCACAAATCCTCGCCCTGGCGCAGCGCGAGGGCCAGCATCAGCGTCGCCCCCAGCAGGAAACGCAGCGCCGCAGCCCAGAGTGGCGGCAGGTCGGCCAGGATGGGGCCGGCCAGGACGAAATTGGCACCCCAGAAAAACGCCGAGGTGGTGACGAGCAGGTAAATCCGGTTGGTTGGCATGGCGTACCCAAGTAGAATAGCTAAACAGATGTGCAATTTATATCGCATGATATGCGATGACAAACGAGACTTTCTTGGCGAGCAATTAAGAAAATCTAATGAATAGACGTCTGCCCCCACTCAACGCCCTGCGTGCCTTCGAAGCCGTTGCACGCCATGTGTCGATGGCGCGTGCAGCCGAGGAACTGCATGTCACCCCGGCGGCGATCAGCCAGCTGGTCAAGCAGCTGGAGGGCATACTGGGTAAACCGCTGCTCGTGCGCGGCAAGACACTGGCGCTGAGCGATGCGGCGCAGGCGGCCTTGCCTTTGCTGAGTGAAGCCTTCGACTGTCTGGAGCGCGCCGCTTCGCAGCTGCGTGCCGGGACACAGGAAGGCCCGCTGGTGGTTTCGACGCCGCCGGCCTTTGCCGCGCGCTGGCTGGTGCCGCGCATGGAAGGTTTCGAGCGCCGCCATCCCGATATCGAACTGCGGCTGCTCGCCACCCATCGACTGGTCGACTTCGCACGGGAGGATGTCGATGCCGCCATCCGCTTCGGCACCGGCGATTATCCCGGCCTGCACGCGGAACGACTGATGGCGGAAAACATCATCGCGGTGGCGGCACCCGGCCTTGCCGAAGACGTTGACAGCGCCGCCGACATCGCGCGCAAGCCACTGCTCAACGACGAATGGGCCATTGACCATAAATCCTTCCCCGATTGGCTTGCGTGGCTGGCCGCGCACGGTGTGACGCCGGAAGCGCCCTTGCGCATCCGGCGTTTCGGCGACAGCAGCCTGACCCTCCAGGCGGCATGTTCCGGGCTGGGCATCGCCCTGGCCTGGCACAGCCTGGTGGCCGACGACCTGAAGGCCGGTCGGCTGGTGCGTCTGCTCGATGAAGCGCTCGACACCCGCCTGGCGTACCACTTCGTCGTGCCATCCGCACGCCTCAAGCTGGCCAAGGTCGCCGCTTTCCGCGACTGGCTGCGGTCCGAAGCGAACGCGGTTTGAACCCGGCTGGCTCCCGGGATCATCCGGTCATCCCCTGCCAGGCGCTCCGCATAACTGCGCGCACTGAAACCCGGTCTTGCAGGAAGGAAATTTCCCGGTTTTTCTGCCAGATGGCCCGCACCTTAGGCTCGGAACCTCGCGGGAACCGGAGGAAGCAATCACCTTCCGGCTGGCGGTGGAATGGTCTGTCGCAGCGGACTGCCAACGGCTGCAAGCGGTGTCAGACGCGCGCCTTGCTCATCTTCATCGCCTTCGTGCCGGGGATGTGCATTGTCCCCCACTTGACGAAGGCCAGCAGCACCTCGCCCAGCGCGTTGCCTTTTGCGGTCAGCGTATAGGCGTAACGCGGCGGGTTTTCCTGATACGCGGCGCGCGCGACGATGCCGGCGTCT
>DZDB01000030.1 GCA_022736605.1 Sideroxydans lithotrophicus | reverse complement strand
TGGCGTTGAGCAGCGGCGTTGCGCCCAGCCGGTCGATTTCCGGGAAGCTGTCGGCGAAATACTGGATGCCTTCGCAGAAGGCAGGATGGGGGGTGGTGTTCACGTCATTCCTTTCACAATATGAAAATGCACTGCGCGATACGAAATTTATCGGGCTATTTAATCAGGTTTGCGCGCTAAATTTCACATTGTGTGATAAATTTTCACACTATGAAAAAAGATGTGTCTTCAATTCAGGTGCTGGATCGTGCGATGGGCTTGATGCAGGTGATGTCACGCGCTTCGGGGCCGCTGTCGCTTACTCGCCTGGCAGACGCGGCCGAACTGCATACCGCCAGCGCGCACCGCATCCTTGGTGCGCTGATTGCGCACGGTCTGGTCGAAAAAACCGGCGTCGGTGAATACGACCTCGGCGTGCGCTGGCTGGAAGTCGGCAATCGTCTGCGTGCGCGGCTGAATATTCGCCAGGTCGCCATGCCGCACATGCAGGCGCTGGCCGAGGCCACCGGCGAGACAGTGAACCTGATTGTGCGACGCGGCGATGAAGTGGTGTATGTCGAACGCGTGTCGGGTGGCCAGACCATGATTCAGGTGGTGCAGGTGGTGGGCGCACACGCGCCGTTGCACGTGACGGCGGTGGGCAAGATATTTCTTGCGGAAGACAGCGCCAGCGCGGTGATGGCGTACGCTGCGCGCAGCGGGCTGGCGAAATACACGGTCAATACGCTGGGTACGCTGGAGGCTCTGAATAATGAATTGCAGACGGTGCGGCAATCCCAATTGGCGCATGACCGCGAGGAGGCCGAACTGGGCGTGGCGTGCCTGGGTGCGCCAATTCGTGACGCGGAAGGCAAGCTGGTGGCCGGGCTGTCGATTTCGGCACCGGCCGAGCGCCATCAAGCCAGCTGGGATCAGGTGCTGCAACGGGCGGCGCTGCGCATTGGCACGGCACTGGGATATCAGACGCAGGCGGCGCCACCGGTTTAGAGCAGGATCAGCAGGCCCAGCGGTAACGTGAACAAAAACAGCACAGTGCTCCACGCCACCGCAAGCGCGACGATTTCGACATCGAGCTGATAGCGATCCGCCACGCTCAACGCCATCAGCATGGTCGGCACACCGGCTTCAATGATGGCAGCAATTTGCGCTTCGCCCGGCTGGCCCAGCCAGCTTGCCACGATGCCGCCCACCAGCAGCGGCATGAGGATGAGCTTGTACGCCACCACGCTGAGTACTGCGGTAGTGGGGCGCAGTTGGCTCCAGGGGATCGACAGACCCAGCATCAGCAGCATGACCGGCACCGTGGGCTGGCCGATCAGGCGCGCAGCACTGACCAGCGGCTTGAGTTCCAGGCCGGACTGGCTGACGATCAGCCCGGCTATAAATGCCCATACCGGCGGCAGCATCAGCCAGCTTTTGAGGGCATTGCCCGGTCGCTCCGTTTGGCCACCCAGATGCACGGCGATCCACACGCCTGCGCTCCAGATCAGCGGCGTGGCCGCCCCCATGTCGGCAAACGCAGCGTAGCGTGCCCCTTCGTCGCCAAACAGAAAATGCAGCAGCGGATAGCCCATGAACAGCACGTTGCCAAACACGCCACAGAGCAGCAGCCCGGCGCGTGCGGGTGCCGTTAAATTGTGTCCAAGGCGGGTGCGAAACAGCAGCCAATACAGCACGGCAGCGCCCGCCAGCATACCCATCGCCAGCAGCAGCGGCACCGACAGCAGATCGGGATTTATCTGCGCACTGGCAGCAGCGGCGAATAATAATGCAGGGACAAACAGATTGAGGGTGATGGTGGTGATGTAACCGCGCACCACCGGCACACCGGCAGTGCCGAGGCTGCGCCGCCACCAGCCACCTGCACCCACCAGCAGCGCCATGGGCAGCATCACTTCCAGCAACAGTTGGGTGTAATACGCGAACGACATACAGTGCAACGAGCCTGCGCGTAGCCAGCCTGCGCGTTAAACGCCGTTCATACGATCCAGTTTGAGTGCAACACGCCCTTCGTTACGCTGTTCCAGCCAGGTTTTGATGCGTTCGGCGTCGGCAATCCGGGAGTATTTTCCATACGTGTCGAGCAGCACGATAATGACCTGCTTGTTGGCGATTTTTGCCTGCATCACCAGACAGTGCCCGGCCTCATTGATAAAGCCGGTTTTAGACAGTTCGATATTCCAGTTGCCATCGCGCACCAGACGGTTGGTGTTATGAAACTCGACACGTCGCACGACATGTCGCCATTCTTTCTTGCGTTTGTGTCCCACCCTGACCAGTGCAGGCCGTGCAATTTCATAGGTGCCAGTGGTTGTAATGTCGCGAATCTGCGGGTATTTGCAGGCAGCATCGACCAGTTTTGCCAGATCCTCGGCAGTGGAACGGTTATTGCTGGTCAGGCCAGTAGGGTCTTCAAAGCGGGTATGCATCATTTGCAGTTTGCGCGCTTTGTTATTCATCGCGGCAATAAAGCGCGTGATCCCACCCGGATAGGTGCGTGCCAGCGCGTAGGCCGCACGGTTTTCCGAAGCAATCAGCGCCAAGTGCAGCATTTCACTGCGGCTCAGCGTGGTGCCTACAGCGAGGCGTGAACCACTGTGACGCAAGGTGTCGATATCCTCGGTACTGATGGTGATGGGGGCATCCATGGGTAGATGGGCATCCAGCATCACCATCGCGGTCATGAGTTTGGTGATTGAGGCAATCGGCGTTTCGACGTCGATGTTTTTACGGTACAGCAACTCGCCGTTGCCCTGATTGAGCACCAGCGCGGACAGCGCGTTAAGCTGGGGTTCTTCAAGATTGGCGGGTGCGATTTCAGCGAGCTGTTGTAAGTGAGGTGTTCTGGCGTGCGCGCCTGACCAGACAAACGGCATCAGCATGGCGCATAGCATAACGAGACGCGGCAGGTTCATGGCATCAATTGACGAGATAGATTAGTGACAAATGTAGCAAAAAATTCGGTACTTAGCGAAACAAATTAAAAACTATTTTAAGTTCATGCGCTAAACAGGTTTTCATTGACAACAATGATGAAATCAAATTATAAATGTGGTAATGGGAGAAGTCGTTAATAACATGCTTCAAAAATTCGACATCACGCTGCTCCCCGCGCTCCCGCATCTGCTGCTCAAGCTATTGGTCATTTGCGACCAGGAAGAGGCTCAACTCGACGAAATGCTTGCTTTGCTGCAACAAGATCAGGCGCTAACCGCCCAGGTACTGGCATCCGCCAACGCACGTCCGATCAAAACGGGCGCACAAGGCGGTGCGCTGTCCATGGCATTTGCGACGCTGAACGTAGATGATATCCGCGAACTGGCTTTGAATGCGGCGTTGAACCATGCCGCACACGCTACGCCGGGAGTGGGGCTGGACGAAATCAAACAACGCTGGCGGCATGCCCTGCTGAGCGCTCATCTGGCACGCGCATTGGCCAGCAAAGCGATGTACGCCGATGGCGATGAAGCCTATCTGGCCGGGTTGCTGCACGACATCGGACGGCCAATATTATGGTCACACAATCCGACCGCCTATCTCCATGCCATGCACGGTGCAGACGATGAGGCCGCGTTGCTGGCACGCGAAACCCGCGAACTGAAAATCAACCATGCCCAGGCAGGTGCCACCGTGGCGCAAAGCTGGGGACGCCAGTCTTTTCTGGCTGACGCCATCCGTTATCACCACGAATCACCACAACGGCTGATGAATGCACATGCGCTGGTACGGATTGTCAGCGTGGCACATTATCTGGCCGAAGTCGCAGCGGAAACGCCGCTCGATCCGGCTATGTTGGCGTTATTGAGCCTGTCTTTAGACGACGCACGCCTGCTTCAGCAACAGGCACGCACCCAGCTGGCTGAAGCAGAAACCGCATTGGCAGTCGCGCCGCAAACCGAAGCCGCTTTGACGTCACCCAATAACGACACAGAAAGCGAGCGTCGCCGGTTTCGCGCGGATGTAGCGCGCACACCCGCAACGCCGCAGGCGCTGGCGGAGCAGGCATTGCCACAGCAGCTGGCCGAGCGCGTGCGCGACATGGTTGCCTTGCAAGGCGCAAAAAACAGTTTGTTCAGCGCGCCCGATCTGGCCGCCTGGCAAAACGCGTTGCGGCACAATCTGCACGCGCTGTTTGGGCTGAAGTCGGTCGTGCTGTTTTTACCGAGTAGCCGGGACGGCGTGTTACAGGGCATTGGCGAGGGCGCGCATAGCCTGGCCGGGCAGATCCAGATCGCTGTAGAAGATACGCACAGCCTGCTGGCGCGTGCGCTGCAACAGGGTCGTCCGTGGCACAGCCTGCAAGCACCGACGCCCCAGTTGACGGTACTGGATGAGCAAGTCATGAACCTGGCAGGGGATGTCGGCATGCTCGGTCTGCCACTGCTGAATGCAGGCAAAGCCATCGGTCTGGCGGTATGCGCAATCAGTGCTGAGGAGGTCGAACAACTGACGCTGCGCTTGCCGGTGCTGGCGCGACTGGGGCAGCAGGCAGGCAGCGCGCTGGCTGCCAAGCTGTCGCCCAAATCCGCAGCCACACCACCGCGCGCCGAACAGGCGCGCAAGATACTGCACGAGGTGAACAACCCGCTCAGCATCATCAAAAACTATTTACGCATCGTCGGCATGAAATTACCGCAGGATGACGCGGCGCACGCTGAACTGAAAATCATCTCGGACGAAATCGACCGCGTCGGCAGCATGCTCAAGGGTTTGCTCGGTGGCCAGGGGTTCGCGCCCAAGCTGGTCGCGAACATCGACCTCAATCGCACCGTGATCGACATGCTGAGCCTGCTCAAGCCGACACTGATTGAACCGGCGCGGGTGCAGGTGCAAACACTGCTGGCGGCAGATTTGCCGGTGTTGCAAACCGATGCAGGTCAGCTCAAGCAGATTTTGCAGAATTTGATTAAAAATGCGGTCGAAGCCATGCCCGAAGGCGGGAATTTGCGCGTCGCTTCCCTGCGTACACAAATCGGCAAGGATGTCGGCGTTGAATTGCGCATCGAAGACACCGGTCAAGGCATACCCGAAGCGATTCGCAGCCGCTTGTTTCAGCCGGTTGCCACGCGCAAGGGTGGCGATCATGCAGGCCTGGGGCTGGCTATCGTCAATGGCCTGGTGCGGGGTTTGGGCGGGAGCATCGAATGTGAAGCCATGCCAGTGGGTACGGCATTCATCGTTCGCTTGCCAGTAAAACAGGCATGAAACCGAAAGGATAAAACAGCATGCTGGCGGAATTAAAGCAGCGCATTATTGCGGGCGAAGTGCACAAGGTCTATACCACGCCGAGGATCCTGGTGGTCGATGACGAACCCTTGCTGCGCGACAGTCTGCGCGATATTTTGCAGCACAACGGTTATGAAGCCAGCGTCGCGCGCAATGGGCGCGATGCGCTGGTGCAAATCGCGCGACAACAATTCGATGCCATCCTGCTGGATCTGTACATGCCAGACGTACACGGCACCGAGGTACTGGATTTCATCGCCCGCCGCGGCCTGGACACGCCAGTCATCGTCGTTAGCGGCGACGATTCGGTGGATTCTGTCATCGACGCCCTGCGCGGCGGCGCGCAGGATTTTCTGCGCAAACCCTATCAGGCAGATGAACTGCTCAAACGTGTCGGCAATGTGTTGCAGCGCCGCCGCCTGGAACTGGAAAATCGCTCCATTCTGCAACAGATGGAGCAGTCAGAAAAATGGCACCGTTTTCTGGTCAACAGCTCGCCGGATTTCATCTACACGCTGGATGGTGAAGGCCATTTCAGTTTCGTCAATGACCGGGTCGAATCGCTGCTCGGTTACACCCCAAGTGAACTGGTCGGGCAGCACTTTTCCAGCTTGATCCATCCGGACGATATCAGCCGTGCGCAGTATGTATTCAATGAACGCCGTACCGGCAAGCGCGCAACGCGCTACACCGAACTGCGCCTGCGCTGCAAGGCCTGCCGCCCGCACAATCTGGAGAGCAAATCAGTCACAGTCGAGTTGAACGCCATCGGCATGTATGAAGAAACCGACAATAAATTCGCTTCGCGCTATCTCGGTACTTATGGCGTAGCAAAAGACCTGAGCGAACGCAAAAAAGCCGAAGAGACGATTTATTACCAGGCTTATCACGACTTGCTCACCGGTTTACCCAACCGCGCACTGTACAAGGATCATCTCAATCTGGCGATTGCCCAGGCGCGCCGCAACGGCGAAAAATTTGCCGTCATGTGTCTGGATCTGGATCACTTCAAACTGGTCAACGATACGCTAGGCCATGTGTTCGGAGATGAATTGCTGCTGGCAGTCGGCTCACGCCTGCGCGCTTGCCTGCGTGAGGGCGACACGCTGGCGCGCATGGGTGGCGATGAATTCAGCCTGCTACTGCCCAAACTGGTCGGCAGCGACACCGTCATCGGCATTGCCGACAAGGTCATCGCTGCACTCAACCGTCCATTCAATATCGGCAACCGCGAATTGTTCTCTACCGTCAGTATCGGCGTGTCTATTTTTCCCGAGGATGGCGAGACCGGCGACAGCCTGATCAAGCACGCCGATATTGCGCTGTACCACGCCAAAACCTGTGGACGCGCTAACTGCCAGCTGTTTCATGAGGGCATGAGCGCCCCGCTGTCCAACCGCCTGTCGCTGGAAAACGATTTACGTCACGCGTTGGAACGCGATCAGTTCGTCACCTACTATCAGCCGCAAGTAGATCTGAATAGTGGTCAGGTGGTAGGGTTTGAGTGCCTGATGCGCTGGCTGCACCCGGTACGCGGCCTGATTTCACCGTCCGATTTTATTCCGCTGGCAGAAGAAACCGGGCTGATTACCCAACTGGGTGACTGGATGCTGAATACCGCCTGCCACCAGCTCAAGACCTGGAAAGAACTCGGCCTGTCGCCGGTGCGCCTGGCGATCAATATTTCACCGCGTCAGATCGAGCAACCCCAATTTGTCGAACACATCCATACCGCGCTCAACCAGCACGACCTGCACAGCAGCCTGCTGGAAGTGGAAATTACCGAAAACCTCATCATGAAAGACGTTGAGCACACCGTCGAAAAACTCAAACAACTGAGTGCAGGTGGCATCAAGATTGCCATTGACGATTTTGGTACCGGTTATTCCTCTTTGACCTACCTGAAAAAATTCCCGATCCACACCATCAAGATCGACCAGTCATTCATCGCCGATATCGAACGTGATGGCGACACCTCAATCGTCACGGCGATCATCGCCATGGCCAAGGGGCTCAAACTCAACCTGATCGCCGAAGGCGTGGAAACCGAGAACCAGCTGGCATTCCTGCGTCGCATGGAATGCGATGAAATGCAGGGCTACCTGTTCAGCGAACCGCTTGATGCACAGGCCGCTACCGCGCTGCTGACGAATCACGTCAGCCTGGCTGCGTCGAGCAGGAGTTAAACGCCTTTCGGCATCAAACCGGCCAAATTCAATACGCCCGACTTACCCCGTCACGCCCTGCGCCTGCTGATCCGCATGGTAACTGCTACGGACCATAGGTCCACAGGCGGCGTGCTTGAAGCCCATCTCGATAGCGGCGGCTTCGAACACGGCGAACTGCTCCGGCGTGACGTAGCGGGTCAGCGGAATGTGGTGGCTGGACGGTTGCAGGTATTGGCCGATGGTCAGCATATCAACGCTGTGGGTGCGCAGATCGCGCATGACGTCGAGCACTTCGGCGTCGGTTTCGCCGAGGCCGACCATGATGCCGGATTTGGTCGGAATGTCGGGATGCTGCGCCTTGAAGTCACGCAGCAGTTGCAGCGAATGGGCATAGTCGGCGCCGGGGCGGGCGGCTTTGTACAGGCGCGGCACGGTTTCGAGATTGTGGTTCATCACGTCGGGTGGCGCGCTGGCGAGGATGTCGAGCGCGACGTCAATGCGACCGCGAAAATCCGGCGTGAGAATTTCGATGCGGGTAGTCGGCGCGGCCGCGCGCACCGCACGGATGCAGTCGGCAAAGTGGCTGGCGCCACCATCGCGCAGATCATCGCGATCAACGCTGGTAATGACGACGTATTTAAGTTGCATCGCGGCGATGGTGTGCGCCAGATGCGCGGGTTCGTCGACATCAGGCGGCAGAGGTTTGCCGTGGCCGACGTCGCAGAACGGGCAGCGCCGTGTGCACAGGTCACCGAGGATCATGAAGGTGGCGGTGCCGTGCCGGAAGCATTCACCGAGGTTGGGACAGGACGCCTCTTCGCACACAGTATGCAACTTTTGCTCACGCAGGATGGCTTTGAGCGCCGCCACTTCGGGCGAATTGGGCGATTTGGCGCGAATCCAGGACGGCATTTTGAGCCGTTCCTGCGGCACGATCTTGATCGGGATGCGCGCGGTTTTGGCCTCGCCTTTGTGCAGTTTGATGTCAGCCATGAGGTGTCTCGTTTAGTCAGTACGCCATTGTACCCGACTCACCTCCAGCCTCAGTCTGTACGCTTGTAGCCGTCAATCATGGCGCGCGGGAGGTTCTGACGCTGGCGCAGGCTGGCGTAGAGCACGCCCAGCAGGTGCAGGGCGATCCAGGCCAGCATGCCGTTAATCAGCAGCGTGTGCAGGTCGGACATGGCGTCATCGCCCCAATAGGCGTCGGTGGTCAACAGATGGCCGGTCAACGCAATACCACCCATGGTCAACAGCATCAGCACCACCATCAGGGCACCAAGCGGGTTATATGTCAGCGTGTAGCCTTCCTCGCGGCGCAACATCTGGCGCAGATAGCGCGGCAGTGTGCGCACGCTGTTGAACAGGGTAACGAAACGCGCATTGCGGCTGCCAAACACACCCCACACCAGCCGCAGCGTCAGCAATCCTGCCAGCCCGTAGCCCAGCCATTGGTGCAGCTCACGATATTGGTCGGCCAGCAGATAGGCAAGACTGAAACTCAGCACCGCAAGCCAATGGAACAGACGCACCGGCAGATCGATGGCCTTGACCCGTTGCACGGGCACAGCCGGGCTGCCCGATAACATGGTATGCACCCGAAGCCGGATTACTTGCTTTCCTGTTTGACGATTTTGCCGTCAACCGGGTTGAAGTAAATTTCGACCTTTTTGCCTTGCTGGTCACGGCCATAGATCTCGTAGCAATTGCCGCTGGTGATCTTGAATTTTTTGATGCGATAGGTTTTTGCCAGTTCGGCTTCAAACACTTTGGCGTCCTGCCATTTTGTTTTTGGCTCGGTCGTGCACTGTGGACCCGCCCATGCCTGACTGGCGAAGGTGAATCCGGCGACGGCAAACAAATAAGCAATCTTACGCATGATAATGGTTTCCAATCTGAAGAGTTAAGTTTGAATAATAACAAGAACTATTATCATCTTCAAGCTAAAAAATTACCCGAGTGCTGCGACTAGACGTTGGCTTAATGCCTGCTCCATCTGACTCACGCTGGCAGAGATGCCCAGATCGCGCGTCTGCGTCACCGTCAATCCGGCATAACCGCAGGGATTGATTAATCCAAACGGTGTCAAATCCATGTCTACATTCAAAGCCAGACCGTGATAACTGCAACCGTGCTTGATACGCAGTCCGAGTGCGGCGATTTTCGCCGCCTGCACATAGACGCCGGGTGCATCGACGCGCCGCTGCGCCTGCACGCCAAAAGTACCGAGCAGGTCGATCACCGCCTGTTCCATGCGGTTAACCAAATCGCGCACGCCGAGATTGCGCCGCTTCAGGTCGATCAGCAGATATGCCACCAGCTGACCGGGCGCATGGTAGGTAATCTGGCCACCGCGGTCGATGTTGAGCAGCGGAATGTCGGTGTGCTGGAGCAGGTGTTCGGGCTTGCCCGCCTGCCCGAGCGTGAAAATGGGCGGGTGTTGCAGCAACCAGATTTCGTCCGGCGTCGTGACGTCACGCTGCGCGGTGAGGGTCTGCATGGCGTGCCAGGTCGGCTCATACGCGACCAGCCCCAGGCTGCGAATGACCGGCGTCACAGGCTCATAGCACCAGCTTCACCATTGGGTGGCCGGTCAGCGCGCGGTAGAGGTTGTCGAGCTGTTCACGCGAGGTGGCGCGTACGGTACAGGTGACGCTGGTGTAATTGCCGCCGCTGCTGGGGCGAATTTCCATGCAAGCGAGGTCAAAATCCGGCGCGTGCAGCAACACCACCGCGCCGATAATTTCGACAAATTCCGGATGCGTGGTGCCCATGATCTTGATCGGGAAATCACTCGGGTATTCAATCAGGCTGTCTTCGACACTCATGATACGTCCTCATTTAAACCACAGCAGCAGGCCATCCCAGACGCGGCCGATGATGTTGGCGACGCCGACGTTTTGCAGCGCCAGCAACGGGTATTGCGCCAGCGGTTTGCCGTTGAGCGTGAGCGAGACAGTGCCCACTTGCTGTCCCGCCACCAGCGGCGCCAGCAATGGCTGACGCGTGGTCAGCGTGGCCTTGATGTCCTTGCCCTGGCCGCGCGGCAGGCTGATATAGAGATCGCGGGTGAAACCGGCTTTGACCGTACTGGACGACCCCTTCCAGACTTTCAGGTTGGTCACAGCCTGATTTTTAGCGTACAGCTTGACCGTGTCGTAGAACTGAAAACCGTAATTCAGCAGACGCTGACTTTCCATCGCACGCACTGAATCGGCCGCCGTGCCCAGCACCACCGACAGCAGGCGCCGGTTATCGCGCTTGCCCGAGGCAATCAGGCAATAGCCCGCCGATTCGGTGTGGCCGGTTTTCATGCCATCGACGCTCGGGTCGCTCCACAGCAGGCGGTTGCGGTTGGGCTGGGTGATGTTGTTGTAGCGGTACGCCTTGATCGAATAGAGTGGATAGAATTCGGGGAAATCGCGCACGATGGCGGCTGCCAGCCTGGCCAGATCACGCGCCGTGGTGTAATGCTGCGGGTCGGGCAAACCGGTGGCGTTGACGAAATGCGAGCCGGTCATGCCGAGCCGCTGCGCCTGCTGGTTCATCATCTGGACGAAGCCTGCCTCGCTGCCGCCAACCCTTTCAGCGAGCGCGATGGTGGCATCGTTGCCGGATTGCACGATCATGCCGCGCAGCAGTTCGTCCACCGTAACCGGCTTGTTCGGCTCGATAAACATGCGCGAGCCTTCGGCTTTCCACGCGTGCTCGGATACCGGCACAGTGTCGGAAAGTTTCAGCCGACCGGCGCGAATCGCGGCAAAGTCGAGGTAGGCGCTCATCAGCTTGGTCAGCGACGCTGGCTCGATGCGCTTGTCAGCATTCTTTTCCGCCAGCACCTGGCCGCTTTGCACGTCCAGCAGCAGCCAGGCTTTGGCCGCCAGTTCGGGCGGCGGCGCCATCGGCAACGCCACCGCTGCAGCAACATACGACACGCACATCAAAAGCAGGGCAACAAGATTTTTCATACGTCCATTCATACCATCAAAAATAGAATTCAACGCGCAACGCGCAGCGGCTTGAGCTTCAGGCGTAGCTGCACTTCCTGCGCCGCCGCATCGGCACTGTCGCGGTCCGCAAACGGCCCGAGCGCTACGCGATAACGGTTATTTTTTGCCAGAATAAGCAATGGCGTGTCGGTGTGTCCCAGCCTGGCAGTCGCATCGGCCAGCGCTTTCTCGGCGTGACTGCGACTGCTGAAACTGCCCAGTTGCAGATAAGTGCCGGGCGCCTCGGGCGCATCGTCTTTTTTTGCCTCATCGTCTGGTGTAACGCTTTCCACCTCAACACGCCCGCTGCCGCTGCCAATAATCCCGAGTTTGTGCGCAGCGGTGTACGACAGATCAATGATGCGCTTGCTGTGAAACGGACCACGATCATTGATCCGCACGACTACCGATTTGCCATTGTCGAGTGAAGTCACGCGCGCATAGCTCGGGATCGGCAAAGTACGGTGCGCAGCGCTCATGGCATACATGTTGTAAATCTCGCCGGACGCGGTTTTTTTGCCGTTGAAGCGGCGGCCATACCACGACGCCAGACCGGTTTCCCTGTATTTACGCACCGTCGTATCGGGCACGTAATCCTGTCCTAGCGCAGTATAGGGTCGATTGGTGTATTTATTCAGCACTTCCGGCTTGGGCACGGCATCCGGAATGGCGTCCAGATTGGGGGGCGGATTGGCTTCCGGGCCGTCGTCTTTGTAATAACCACCCTTGGCGCTGCCCGGTGGCTTGCTGATGGGTGACTTGGTGACGGGTGCCGTAGTGCGTGTAGGTTGCCCGGCGCAGCCTGCCAGGGTCAATGCCGCAACGATCAGGACGAATTGTATTTTCATGATTTGAGTAGTTTCCGGTGGGTTTTCACACTCATCAAAATGCCGAATCCCAGCATGACCGTGACCATCGCTGTGCCGCCATAACTGACCAGCGGCAACGGCACGCCCACCACCGGCAAAATACCGCTGACCATGCCCATATTGACGAAAGCGTAGGTGAAAAATGCCAGCGTCAGGCTGCCTGCCATGAGCCGGGCAAACAGCGTGGGGGCACTGACGGCGATCATCATGCCACGCACAATAATGGCCAGAAACAGGCTGAGCAACAACACGTTGCCAAGCAGACCGAATTCTTCGCCAAACACCGCAAACACGAAATCGGTGGTGCGCTCCGGCAAAAAGTCGAGGTGCGTCTGCGTGCCGTGCAGCCAGCCTTTGCCAAAGCTGCCGCCCGAGCCCATGGCGATGGTGGACTGGATGATGTGGTAACCAGCACCGAGCGGGTCTTGCGTCGGGTCAATCAGCGTGAGCACGCGCTTTTGCTGGTAATCGTGCATGAAATGCCACGCCACGGGCAGGCTGGCACCGCCAACCACCGCCATGCCGAGCATGATACGCCAGGGCAGCCCGGCGAAAAACAGCACGTAAAAGCCCGACGCCGAAATCAGCAGCGCGGTGCCCAGATCGGGCTGCTTTGCCACCAGCGCCACGGGTACGATCAGCAACAGCGCCGCCACGCCATAATCGCGTAACCGCAGCATGGCTTCGTGGCGATGAAAATACCAGGCCAGCATCAGCGGCATGGCAATTTTCATGATCTCTGAGGGCTGGATGCGGGTCACGCCGAGATTGAGCCAGCGGCGCGAGCCGTTGACCACTTCGCCAGCAGTGGCAACCCCCAGCAGCAACACCACCCCCACCGCGTACAGTGGCACCGCCAGGCTGAGCAGGTATTGCGGCGGGATATTGGCGACCACGACCATGATGGTTAACGCCACCAGCATGTTGACGCCGTGGCTGATCACACGCGCATCGCTTTGACCCGACGCACTGTATTGCACAAACAGGCTCATGCCCATCAACAACAGCAGCAACAGCAGCAAGGGCAGGTCAATATGCGCCAGTACCCGCAAACCCCAGCGTTTAATCCGCATGCGCATCTCCTGGTGCAGGTGTGGCGGGCGCAACCACCGCCTTGGGCAATTTACCCAGCAAATAATAATCCATCACTGCACGTGCAATCGGCGCTGCCGTGGTGCCGCCGTGACTGCCGTTTTCCACCAGCACGGCCACCGCGATGGTGGGTGCTTCAGCCGGGGCATACGCGATATAAACCGCATGATCGCGGTGGATTGCCAGCAGTCGTTTGGCATCGTATTTGGCACCCTGCTTGATGCCGACCACCTGCGCGGTGCCGGTCTTGGCAGCGACGCGGTAACTCACCCCGGCATTCGCCACCGACGCGGTACCCCCGGGGCGGGTCACGTCCTCCATCGCCGCCCGAACCACATCCAGATCCGCAGCACTGATGGCAATCTTGCGCACGATCTGTGGCGCGACGGGCGTGCGCTTGCCGGTACGGCTGTCGATAATGGCCTGCACCAGTTGCGGTTTGTAAACGGTGCCGCCATTGGCCAGCGCGGCAGTGGCCACCGCCAGTTGCAACGGCGTCGCCAGATTGTAGCCCTGGCCAATACCGGCGATCACCGTTTCGCCCGGGAACCACGGCATTTTCGAACGCTTGGCTTTCCATTCGCGTGACGGCAGCACACCGGCCAACTCGCCCTCCATGTCGATACCGCTTTTCTGGCCGAAACCGAACTGCCCCAGATACGCATGCATGCGATCGATGCCAAGGTCGTTGGCGAGGCGATAAAAATAGGTATCGCACGACACCACAATGGCCTTGTGCATATCCACCGTGCCGTGCCCCCCGGCTTTCCAGTCACGATAGCGGTGGCTGCTGTTGGGCAACATGAAATAGCCCGGATCGGCGATGCTGTCAGACGGCTTGCGCACACCGTCACTCAGCCCGGCCAGCGCCATAAACGGCTTGAGCGTAGAACCTTCCGGATAGGCGCCACGCAGGGCCCGATTGAGCAAGGGTCGGTCGGGCGAATTATTGAGCTCGTTCCAGCTGGTGGTGTCGATGCCGTCGACAAACAGGTTGGGGTCATAGCCAGGCTGGCTGACAAACGCCAGTACGCCGCCGTTGCGCGGATCGATCGCCACCAGGGCGCCGCGATAATTGCCGAACGCCTGCTCGGCAATCGCCTGCAGTTTGCTGTCCAGATACAGCACCAGGCTGTTGCCGGAAATGGGCGGCGTGCGCGCCAGCACCCGGCCAGCGTGGCCATTGGCGTCGGTTTCGACTTGCTCGGTGCCGGTCACGCCGTGCAGCTCACGCTCGTAACTCTGCTCGATACCAACCTTGCCAATATGATCCGAGCCACGGTAATTGTCGTATACGCCCGCCGCTTGCAAACGCTCGACATCCTTGTCGTTGATGCGGCCGATATAACCCAGCAGGTGCGAAGCCGAGGTCTGCAACGGATACTGGCGAAACAGGCGGGCACGCACTTCCACGCCGGGCAGGCGGTAGCGGTTCGCCGCCAGCCGCGCGACTTCTTCATCAGACAGATGGGCACGCAACGGCAGCGTCTCGAAATTACGGCTTTCCGCCATCAGCTTGGCAAAGCGCTTGCGCTGGCCGGGGGTGACTTCGACGATTTTAGCCAGCGCATCAAGCGTGGCGTCCAGCTTGCCGGTTTTGCTCGGTGTGATTTCCAGTGTATAGGCGGAATAATTGTGCGCCATCACCACACCATTGCGATCCAGAATCAGGCCACGGTTAGGCGGTGACGGCACCAGCGAGATACGGTTGTTTTCCGCCAGCGTGTGATAGTGCTGGTATTGCAGCACCTGCACATAAAAGAAACGGCTCAGCAGCAGCAGAAACATCACCAGCACAAAGCCGACAGCGACCACCACACGCTGCCGAAACCCGGCCAGCTCGACGCGATAATTGCGTATCTCGGTACGCGAATTCATGCCGAATCCGTGTTACCCGCCGAGCCTCGCGCACGTTGCAGCAACAGCGCCACCGGTATCCACAACAAAGCGCCACTCAGTACCGACAGCAAATAGCGCACATCGCTAAACGCGTGTCCGGCAAACGTAGCAGTCAGCACATTGGCGAGCTTTTCCAGCACCAGCAGCGGCAAAATCTGCAACGCCTGCTGCCAGGCATTGAATTTGAGCAGACGGCGCTGCAGCAACAGCGCGCCCACCGCTGCCAGCGCATAACCAATGGCGTGCTGGCCAAGCATGCCGCCGTCCACCAGATCAGTCAGCAGGCCAAGGCTCCACATGACACCCAGACCGACCCGGTGCGGCTGGTGCACCACCCAGAATAGTCCGATCACCAGTACAAAATCAGGTCGCCACCATTGCGCCGTCTCACCCCACGGCAGCAGGTTGAACAACAAACCCAGCAACAGACTGGCAACGATCCACCAGACACTGGTCGCGACCGGAATGGCCGGCCCTTGGGGAGCGAGCGACTTCATCGTTTAGCTGCCTTGTGGGTTGCTGGCTGGGGCGGTGTGGCGGTCGGTTCAGGTGCCTTGGGCAACTTTGCATTTTCCACCACCAGCACCTGGTGGTAACGGTCCACGCCGCCCAACGGTACGCACTTGACCTGCATGAAGGCGTGATTGGCACTGCGATCAAGATTCACCACCCGCGCTACCGGCAAACCCTGCGGATAGACGCCGTCGATGCCGGATGTGACCAGCGTGTCGCCCACCTTGATGTCGGCGCTGTGCGGCAGATAGCGCACGTCGACCACACCGCTATCACCGCGTCCAAACACCACCGCGCGCAAACCATTACGCTGCACCATCACCGGCACCGGCTGGTCCTGATCGGTAATCAGCGTGACTTCGCTGCTATACGGGTAGACCCGCGTGACCTGGCCGAGCAAGCCGAGCTCATCGATCACCGGCTCACCCGCACGCACCCCCTGGCTGGTGCCCAAATCGATGGTCAAGGTGCGTTGATACGGATCGCGCGGCATCTGGATGATGCTGGCCAAACGGGTTTTGAGCGGCGTGCGGGCTTGCGCGCCGAGCAGATTACGCAAGCGCAGATTTTCCTGTTCCAGGTCACGGTAACGCAGCAATGCCGCCGCGTAGGCCAGTTGACGTCGCTGCAGCAGCGCATTTTCCTGCTGCATCTCGGCATGCTGGACAAAAAAACCGCTGACCTGGCGATACAGCGCGAGCGGACTTTGCGCCGCCCGCTGCAATGGCAGTAACGCCGTGGCCACCACCGCACGGGCACTGTCCAGCACCCGGTAACGCACGTCCACCACAATCAGCGCAACGCTGATCAGCAGATAAATGACCAGGCGCGCGCCCAGCCCCGGCCCGCGCGGAAACAGGGGCGTCTGGGCTACGGAGCTGGGCATGAATTAAGCGGTGAGTGATCGGTAGAAGTTAGCAGGGTTGGGTTCAGGAGTCGCTGGCAAACACGTTGGCGAGTTTGTCCATTTCTTCCAGCGCGCGTCCAGAGCCGCGCACTACGCAGGTCAACGGGTCGTCGGCGACGATCACCGGCAGGCCGGTTTCTTCCATCAGCAGCCGGTCGAGGTCACGCAGCAAGGCACCGCCACCGGTCAGCACCATGCCCTTTTCAGCGATGTCGGCGCCGAGCTCGGGCGGGGTTTGTTCCAGCGCCGATTTCACCGCGCTGACAATCGCGTTG
>DZDB01000029.1:10672-17055 GCA_022736605.1 Sideroxydans lithotrophicus | reverse complement strand
AAAAAAGAGCCGCAGTTGCGGCTCTTTTTTTATTCAGGAAAGCCCGGATCAAACCGCATCCGGCACTACATCACGGTGCGCCCGTGCCTCATGCGAATGATCCGCCGCCAGCAGCATGTACATGCCCGGCACCACGAACAGGGTAAACAGCGTGCCGATCGCCAGGCCGGTTGAAATCACCAGCCCGAGGTTGAAGCGGCTCACCGCACCGGCGCCGCTGGCGGTCAGCAGTGGCACCACGCCCAGCACCATCGACGCCGTGGTCATCAGAATCGGCCGCAGGCGCAGGCCGGCCGCCTTGATGATGGCGTCACGCTTGGTGGCGCCAGCGCGTTGCAGGTTGTTGGCGAATTCCACAATCAGAATACCGTGCTTGGACACCAGCCCGATCAGCGTCACCAGGCCAACTTCGGTGTAGATATTGAGCGTGGCGTGGCCGATGCCGAGGTTGATGAAAATCAGCGCACCGGCAATCGACATCGGCACCGACACCAGGATGATGACCGGGTCGCGGAAGCTTTCGAACTGCGCCGCCAGCGCGAGGAAAATAATCACGATGGCGAAGAAGAACGTCAGCACCAGCCCACCCGATTCCTGGATGAACTGGCGCGATGCGCCCGCGTAGTCATAACTGTAGCCCTGCGGCAAGGTTTTTTCTGCCAGGGCTTTGAGCTCGCCCAGCGCCTGTCCCTGTGAAATGCCGGGGAACGCCACGCCCTGTATCGTCGCCATGTTCTGCTGCTGGAAGTGGTTGATGGTCTCCGGCTGGGTTTTGGTTTCCAGGTGCGCCACGGTCGACAGCGGCACCATCTGGCCGTTCGACGCCTTCAGGTAATACTGCTTGAGCTGGTCGGCGTTGAGGCGGAATTTCTGCTCGACCTGCGGGATCACCTTGTACGAACGGCCACTGAACTCGAAATAGTTCACATAACCGCCGCCCAGCATGGCCGACAGCGCCGAGCCGATGTCCTGCATATTGAGCCCGATCTGCGCGGCCAGATTGCGGTCGATGACCACGGTGGTCTGCGGCAAATCGATACGCAAATCGGATTGCAGAAAGATGAAATCGCCGGATTTCTGCGCGTCCTGCAAAAATTTCTGCGACACATCGTAGAGCTGCGAGAACGGCTCGGTGGTGGTAATCACGAACTGGATCGGCAAGCCGCGCGCGCCCGGCAAAGGTGGCGGCTGGAAGATGGCGTTCTGCGTGCCGGCGATTTGCCCCAGCTGTTTCTGTACCTCGGGTTGCAGCTGGTTGGTCGTTTTGGTGCGCTCGTCCCACGGTTTCAGCACCATGCCGCTGATGACCTGGGTCGGCGTATTGAGCTGGAACACATGCCCGGTTTCAGGATAGCCGGCAAAAATCTTGTAGATCTGGTGGCCATAATCCTCGCGTTGTTGCAGGGTCGCCGTCGGCGCGCTGAACGACGCGGCAATCAGCACGCCCTGGTCTTCCTGCGGCGCCAGCTCGGTCATCGACGTGCTGTAGAGGAAATAAATCCCGCCCAGCACCACCACGGCAAACACCGCGATCACCGCCAGATAGTTGAGCACGCCATTCAGGCTGCGCTGATAACGCAGGTGCAGGCGCTCGAATTTCTCGTCGAGCCAGATCACCAGATGGTCTTGCCAGTTGCCGCCCTCGCGTTTGGGCGCGCGCAGCAGCCTGGCCGACATCATTGGCGACAGGGTCAGCGCGATGATCGCCGACATGGTCACCGCAGCCACCAAAGTAAACGCGAATTCGGTGAACAGCGCGCCGGTCAGACCACTCATGAAGCCGATCGGCAAATACACCGCGACCAGCACGATGGTCATGGCGATGATCGGGTTGGCCAGTTCACGCGCCGCCTGAATCGCGGCGGCGGTTGGCGTCAATCCTTCCTCAAGATGTCGGCTGACGTTTTCGACCACGATAATCGCATCGTCCACCACCAGCCCGATGGCGAGCACCAGCGCCAGCAACGTCAGCAGATTGATCGAATAGCCAAGCGCCAGCATCACGGTAAAGCTGCCGATCAGCGACAGCGGAATCGCGATGATCGGGATCAGCACCGAACGCAGCGAACCGAGGAACACGAACACCACGACAGTGACGATCAGTATCGCCTCGACCAGGGTTTTCACCACTTCATCAATCGACGAATTCACGAACTTGGTCGAGTCATACACGATGTTGGCGTTCAGCCCTTGCGGCAATTGCGCTTCAATGCCCGGCATCACCGCACGCACACGCTTGACCACGTCGAGCAGATTGGCACCCGGTGCGACCTGGATACCGATATAGACCGCTTTTTTGCCATCGAACGACACGCTGGTATCGTAGTCGTCCGCACCGAGCGTGACATTGGCCACGTCTTGCAACCGCACCACGGCGCCATTCTGCTGCTTGATGACCATCTGCTTGAACGACTCGACCGAATTCAGCGCAGTCGACGCGTTCAGGTTGATCTGCACCATCTGGCCTTTGGACTGGCCGCTGGACGAGAGAAAATTGTTTGCCGACAGTGCGCTATGGACGTCAGCCGCAGTCAGGCCGACCGCCGCAAGCTTTTGCGGATCGAGCCAGGCACGCAGCGCAAAATTCTTGGCGCCGAGCAGTTCAGCCGTCTGTACGCCGTCGATCGCCTGTAGTTTGGGCTGCACCGAACGCACCAGATAATCGGTCACCTGATTGGGCTGCAGCACGTCACTGTAAAAGCCGATGTACATGGCGTCGATGGTCTGGCCGATACTCACCGACAGGGTCGGCTTTTGCGCCTGCGGCGGCAACTGGTTGAGCACCGCGTTGACCTTGGTGTTGATCTCGGTCAGCGCCTTGTCCGGTTCATAGTTCAGGCGCAGGTTGGCGGTAATGGTACTGACGCCCTGCACGCTGCTGGACGTCATGTAGTCGATGCCGTTGGCCTGCGCCACCGCGTTTTCCAGCGGTGTGGTGATGAAACTCGCCACCAGATTGGCGTCGGCACCGGGATACGCGGTGCTCACCGTGACCACGGCATTCTGTGTATAAGGAAATTGCAGAATCGGCAGCAGTCCGAGCGAGCGCAGCCCCAGCACCAGAATGACCAGGCTGATAACCGTGGCCAGAACTGGCCGTTCGACGAAAATGTCGGTGAATTTGCGCAGTGAGGTCGTGGCTGTACTCATTCGTCTTTCACCTTGGGATCGGGATTGTTCGAAGGCTGGATGCTGTTGTTGACGAACACGGGCGCATCGTTATGCAGCTTGAGCTGACCGGCGGTGACCACTGTCTCGCCCGTGGCGACGCCCTTGAGCACGGCCACCTGATCGCCGCGCGTTGGGCCAGTGGTGATGAAGCGCTGCTTTACCGTCAACAGCGGCTTGCCATCCTTGCCCTTGCCGGTATTGCTGACAATGAATACCGTGCTGCCGTAGGGGTTATAGGCCACGGCGGTACTCGGCAGGGTAATGTATTGCTGTGCACTGCCATTGCCCACCCGCGCCGTGGCAAACACGCCCGGCACCAGCTCTCCGTGCGGGTTGGCAAAGCGCGCACGCACCTTGAGCGTGCGCGTCGCGGTATCGACCTGCGGTTCAATCGCTTCGATCTTGCCGCTGAAGGTTTTGCCCGGCAGCGAATTGCTGCGCGCCTTGATGGTTTCACCGACCCGGATCAGGTCAATCTGCGTCTGCGGCACGGTGAAATCGAGGTACATCGGATCGAGCTTTTGCAGGTTAACCAGCGCGGTGCCGGGGCCGACGTACTGGCCGAGGTCAACCTGCCGAATTCCCAGACGCCCGGAAAACGGCGCGCGGATGTTTTTCTGTGCGATGACCGCTTGCTGCGCCGCCACTTGCGCCTGCGCACTTTTCAAATTCGCCGCGTCGATATCGACCGCCGCCTGACTGAGTGGCTGCACCTTGAGTTGCGCCAGATCACGCTGATAGGTCTGCTGTGCGAGCGCGGCCGCAGCCTTGAGTTGCGCCAGCTGGGCGATTTGCGGTGCCGCGTTGAGTTCGACCAGCACCTGTCCGGCCTTGACCTTGGCACCGGATTCAAAATGAATGGCCGATACGATGCCGCTGACTTCTGCCGACAGATTGGCGCCGCTGGAGGCGCGCAGGTTGCCGACCACTTCAACGGTCGGCTGCCAGGTCTGCATCTGCGCCACGATGGTGGACACCGCCTGCGGCGGTACGCCCTGCCCACGGATGGCTTTCTCGATCATCGAATTACGGAATAGCTGAAAGCCGTAGATCAGGCCGAACACCAGTGCGGCGATCAGCAGCATGATAATCATGCGCTTGCTTGTACCTTTGGTCATAACGGACTCCGTTTTCTTGATGGTTTAAATTGTCTGTGTGCCACGCAGTCTTGCGCTGGGCGGGCTATTTCTGGGCGGTACGCCAGCCGCCGCCCATCGCCTGATACAGCGCGGCGGTATCGGTCAGGCGCTGCGACTGCGCGGCAATCAGATTGACGCGGGTTTGTTGCGCCTGTTGCTGCGCGGTAAGCAGTTGCAGATAACTCAGGCCGCCCAGCAGATATTGCTGCTGCACCAGCTTGAGCGATGCTTCGGCAGCACTATTGGCGGCGGCTTGCGCCTGCAGGGTTTCGGCGCCATTGTCGAGCGCACGCAATACGTCGGCGACGTTGCGCAGACCCTGCAACACGGTTTGCTGATAATTGGCGGAAGCAGCGTCAAAACTCGCCTGCGCGGAATTGACCCCGGCTTTCAAACCGCCGTTGAACAGCGGCTGCGCCAGCTGGCTGGCCAGACTCCACACCAGCGTCCCCGGTCCGAACAGGCTGGACGTGGTGAGCGCCGACGCGCCCAGCGTGGCCGACAGGTTAATCTGCGGATACGCCTTGGAAATCGCCACGCCGTATTCGGCGTTGGCCGCGCGCAGCAAGGCTTCGGACGCCTGAATGTCGGGCCGCTGGCGCACCAGTTCGGACGGCACCAGCAGCGGCACCTCGGCGGGCAAGGTGAAATCATTCAGCGTGAACTGCGGCAATTGCACCGCGCCCGGTGCCTCGCCCACCAGCACCGCCAGCAGGTGGTTGGTTTGCTGCAACTGGTTGCGCAACGGCGGCAGGCTGGCGCGGGTCTGCTCCAGCTGGGTCAGCAGCGACAACTCGTCGCCGCGCGCAATCGCGCCGAGCTCGAAGCGCTTGTGCGCAATATCGACCTGCGACTGCTGCGCCGCCAGGATGCCTTCGGTGGCTTTGATCTGCGCAGCGTACTGCGCCTGCGCCATGGCAGCAGTAACGATGTTGGCCGCCAGCGTCTGGCGCGCACCTTCAAGCTGGTAACGCTGATAATCAGCCTGCGCTGCCAGCGCTTCGAGCGCGCGCCGGTTGCCGCCGAACAGATCAAAGTTATAGCTGACCGTTACACCGGCGTTGTACAGATTGAAGATGTGCTCGCCGCCGGTCTGGCCAAAGCTGGAATTGTTGGTGCGCTGACGTTTGGCACCGAGGTCGGCATCCACCTGCGGATACAGGCTGGAACCGGCCTGCGCGGCATAGCTCTGCTGCGCCTGGCGCAAGGTCGCCTGCGCGGCAAGCAGCGTCGGGCTGGCCTGCAAACCCTGTTCGATCAACGCATTCAAACGCGCAGAACCAAAATTCTGCCACCACTGCGCAGAGACTGTTTGACCCGGGACAAAACGCTGACTACCCCCCAGCGCCATGCCATCGGTTGCGGCGGTTTGCGCAGGCAAGGCTTGCGCGGTATAGCCCGAGACATTCGGCGCAACGGGCTGTTTGAAATCCGGCCCCACGGTGGTACAGCCCGCCAGTGCGGTCAGCGCCAGCATCAAAACAGCAGGGCGACTAGTGTACTGTTTCACACTAAACGGCACTTTCAGAGCCGCCCAAAAACGGCCTGACAAGGCGCGGGGCGCAGGCAATGGCCATTCCCTTGCCAAGCACCGCAACGCGGGCAGGACGTTTTTGGGTGGCTCCCTGCGGGCGCACCCCTGCTGGGTCATCTGCGGCGTTGCGTCTACTTGCCATAGAATGGCTATGGCGGCGCAACCGCGCCTTGCAGCTGACCCAGCAGGGGTGCGCTGTAAGCGCCGTTTAGCGTGAAACAGTACACTTAAAGCCGCAGGATTTTTACGATACGACATGGCACGCTTCCCTGAAAAAAATCGGCCCGGCTCACTTGAGGGTTTGGCATTCATCACCATTTATCAAAAGGCAGGCAATTGCATGCCTAAGCATGGTTTGCGAATCATATTGCTCATTTATCAATCTTGCAAGATAATTATGTCAGTTTAATTTAAGGCGAACTTCACCGTGCAACCTGATGATCTGACCGACCCGGTAGCGATGCACTGCAAATACTGGGCGTGTAATTACGACGGCGCGTTGATGCCGATCATGATTGCACTGCATCGCGTTTACGCGG
>DZDB01000029.1:0-10572 GCA_022736605.1 Sideroxydans lithotrophicus | reverse complement strand
AATTACGACGGCGCGTTGATGCCGATCATGATTGCACTGCATCGCGTTTACGCGGCCAAAACCGCCAGTGCCAACGCCATATTTGCACGGCATGGTCTCGGTCCGGCTGAATTTGACGTGCTGGCCGCGCTGCGCCGTACCGCACCGCCACATGAGTTGACGCCCTCCGATGTGCAACGTTCCGTCATCATCACTTCGGGCGGGCTGACCAAGATTTTGCGCCAGCTGGAACAGCGCGGCCTGGTATCACGCTCCACCGACAGCAGCGACCGGCGCAGCAAGCCGATCCGCCTCAATCCCGCTGCGCTGACACTGATACAACAAACCATGGACGAACTGGTTGCGCATCACAGCAACTGGTTCCGAAATGCGCTCAATGCGGCTGAAATGAAACAGTTTTCGAGCCTGTTGAACAAGCTGCTCTTAACTGCGCCACGCCAGGCCTGAAGCCAATGGACGCTGCCCGCCGCCAGTTTATCGAACGCGTCCGCGCATTTCAGGCGCGCAACGACCCATCGGGCTGGTGCGACCAGGTTTATCTCGACGCTCACGGCGACGTCAACGCGGTGTTCTGGGCGGATCGGGTGGCTAACCCCTATCTGCTTGAATGGCTCGCTACGCATCCCTTGGGCGCGCAGCCGCAATGCGCGATTACCGTCGGCTGCGGCGTAGGTGACGATGCCGAGGCACTGGCCGCGCACGGTTATGCTGTCACCGCCTTCGATATTTCACCCGCCGCCATTGCGCTTTGCCGTCAGCGGTTTCCAGACAGCCAGGTGGATTATTGCGTAGCGGATTTATTTGATTATTCCGCCGCCTGGACGCAGCAATTTGATCTGGTGTTTGAGTGCAATACCATCCAGATCATGGCCGGGGTTTACCGAACCCGGGCGCTGGAAGCAATTGCCGGGCTGGTCGCACCCGACGGCGACGTGCTGGTTTCATGCCGCAGCCGACATCCCGGCACGCAACTGGACGCATTCCCGCTGCCGCTTGACCAGACTGAAATCAGCGGCTTTGAGCGTGCCGGACTGACGCAATTGCACTTGACCGAATACGACGATGACCAACAACCACCGGTGCCGCATTTCTTCGCCTGCTACCACTGCCCCCCTGCATGAAAACCCGTGCGCTGCACAGCGGCTCCATGTTCCAGCGCTGGCGCTGGCATAAAATGCTGTTGCGCCACCCCATCGACGCCGCGCTGTGGCACAGCGAAACGCAGAAAATTCCACTTTTCAATACGCTGAATGCTGTGCAAATGGCGCGCCTGCGCGAATTGACAACCTGGTTTCTGGCGCATAAATCCATCACCGGTGTACAAGGTCTGAGCGTCACAGCCGCGATGCAGATCGCCGTAGCCGCACAAGCCTGTCTATTGATTTTGAATCTGGATGTGGATTATTTCGACGGCTGGGTGGAAGTGATCCTCTACCCCGGCGCGTTTCGTGTGCGGCACATGCAAACCGACGAAACCGGTCTGGTACACCCCGGATCCAGTGTATTGAGCGGCGAATCCTGGCTGCGTGGCCCGGTGATCCTGTCATGGGATGACGTCGCGCGCGACACCTACCAGCCACATCCCGGCCACCATGTCGTGCTGCACGAGTTCGCGCACAAGCTGGATGGCCGCAACGGAACGGCCAACGGCATGCCGCCATTGCGCAGCACCATGCACCGGGAACACTGGGCGGACGCGCTGAATCGCGCCTACGAAACGCTGCGTGCTGCGCTGGCGACAGGCGAGTCAACGGCAATCGACGCCTACGCCGCAACCAATCCAGCCGAATTTTTTGCGGTTACCAGTGAATATTTCTTTACCGCACCCGAACAATTGAAAAACGCCAGCCCCGAGGTCTATCGGCAACTGGCGTTGTTCTATCTGGCACGCTGAACCATCAGCGGTTATTCCACCGTGACTGATTTCGCCAGATTGCGCGGTTTGTCGACGTCGGTGCCTTTTTGCAGCGCCGCGTGATACGACAGCATTTGCAGCGGGATGGTGTGCAAAATCGGTGACAGCGGCCCGGCGTGCTCGGCCAGCTGGATCACGTGCACACCCTCGCTGGCGCTGATGTGGCTGTCAGCGTCGGCAAACACGTACAGCTCGCCGCCACGCGCGCGCACTTCCTGCAGGTTGGATTTGAGCTTTTCCAGCAGGGTGTCGTTGGGTGCGACGGTGACCACCGGCATGTCCTTGTCCACCAGCGCCAGCGGGCCGTGTTTGAGTTCGCCTGCCGGGTAGGCTTCGGCGTGGATGTAGGAGATTTCCTTCAGCTTCAGCGCGCCTTCCAGGGCAATCGGGTAGTGCATGCCGCGCCCCAAAAACAGCGCGTGCTGTTTGTTGGCAAAGCGCTCAGCCCAACGCTCGACTTCAGCTTCCAGCGCCAGCACCTGCGCGACTTTGCCGGGCAACTCACGCAGCGACTGGATGTGTCTGGCTTCGGTCGCAGCATCAAGTCGGCCACGCTGCTTGGCAAGCAGCAGCGTCAGCAAAAACAGCGCCGCCAGCTGGGTGGTGAAGGCCTTGGTCGAAGCGACGCCGATTTCCGGTCCGGCGCGGGTCAGAAAGCGCAGCCGCGATTGCCGCACCAGCGCCGATTCAGGCACGTTGCAGATCGACAGCGTGTAGTGATGGCCGAGCGATTTGGCGTGATTCAGCGCCGCCAGCGTATCGGCGGTTTCGCCCGATTGCGACAGCGTAATCACCAGCGCATTCGGATTCGGCACGCTGTCGCGATAGCGGTATTCGCTGGCGATTTCCGCGCGACACGGGATGCCCGCCAGCGATTCCAGCCAGTAACTGGCGACGCTGCCAGCATGAAAACTGGTGCCGCAGGCGAGGATGGTGACGGCGTTGACATGGGCAAACACCTCGGCGGCGTCAAAGCCGAACAGCTCGGGCAGCAGGCTGTCGCCGATCACCGCATCGTGCAGCGTATCGGCCAGCGCGCGCGGCTGTTCATGGATTTCCTTCTGCATGAAGTGGCGGTAATTGCCGAGCTCGGCCATTTCGGACGACTGCTCGGAAACATGCGAAGCACGCTCCACGCGCGCACCGCTGGCATCGTAAATCTGCACCGTCAGCAGGCCGATATCGGCGACATCGCCCTCTTCCAGATAGATGATTTTTTGCGTCACCGGCAACAGTGCCGACACGTCCGAGGCGATGAAATTTTCCTCGATGCCGAGGCCAATCAGCAACGGGCTGCCGCGCCGCGCGCACACCAGCCGGTGCGGTGCATCCTGCGCCACCACGCCGATCGCATAGGCGCCGTGCAGCTCCGCCACGGCAAGCTGCACCGCCGCCAGCAAATCGTGCTCGGCGTGATGAAAGTGGTGGTGAATCAGGTGGACGATGACCTCAGTGTCGGTCTCGGAGGTAAACACGTAGCCGAGCTCACGCAACCGGGCACGCAACGCTTCGTGATTTTCAATGATGCCGTTATGCACCACGGCGATGTCATCGCGGCTGACGTGCGGATGCGCGTTGTGCTCGGTCGGCGCGCCGTGGGTGGCCCAGCGCGTGTGCGCGATGCCGAGATGGCCGTGGGTTTTCTGCGCGCTGGTGGCTTCAGTCAGCGAGGCGACGCGACCAATGCTGCGCACCCGTTGCAGGCCACCGTTCACCACCACCAGCCCGGCTGAGTCATAACCCCGGTATTCCAGCCGCCGCAGACCTTCGAGCAGAATGGGTACCACGTTGCGTTGCGCTACAGCGCCGACGATGCCGCACATAATCTGTCCTTTAAACTTTGGGTTTTTTGACCGGGCGCTGCCAGCCGTTGATGGTCAGCTGTTTGCTGCGCGACAGCGTCAGTTCGCCCGCAGGCGCGTCTTTGGTAATGGTCGACCCGGCGCCGATGGTGGCGCCCTTGCCCACCGTCACCGGCGCGACCAGTTGCGTGTCCGAGCCAATGAACACATCATCCTCGATCACCGTGCGGTGCTTGTTGGCGCCGTCGTAATTGCAGGTGATGGTACCCGCGCCAACGTTGACACGCTTGCCCACCGTGCTATCGCCAACGTAGGACAGGTGGTTGATCTTGCTGCCGACATCGACCTGGCTATTCTTGACTTCAACAAAATTGCCGACGTGCACCTGTGCTGCCAGCACGCTGCCGGGGCGGATACGGGCAAACGGGCCGATGTGGTTATCGGCACCGAGTTCGGCTTCGACGATATGCGAAAACGCCGCAATCTGCGTGCCCGCCCCGACGCGCACGTCGCGCAACACGCAATTCGCACCGATCTGGACGCCGTCAGCCAGCACAACCGAGCCTTCGAACACGCAATTCACGTCGATCACCACCTCACGCCCGCACGTCAAACTGCCGCGCACGTCGATTCGTGCCGGGTCGTACAGCGTCACGCCCTGTACCAACAGATGCTGTGCAGTATTGAGTTGATAACGGCGCTCCAGCTCGGCCAGTTGCAGCTTGCTGTTGACACCCAGAATCTCCCATTCGTGACGCGGACTGCAGGTACGCACCGGCACGCCATCGGCGACCGCCATGCCAATGATGTCGGTGAGGTAATACTCGCGCTGCGCATTGTCGTTGGACAGGCGATTCAGCCAGCCTGCCAGCAAATGCGTCGGCAACGCCATCAGGCCGGTGTTGATTTCGCGGATTTCGCGCAGCCCGGCATCGGCGTCCTTGTGCTCGACGATACTGCTCACCGCGCCGTGTGTGTCACGCACGATGCGGCCATAGCCGGTCGGATCAGCCAGTTCGATGGTCAACAGCGCCAGGCTGTCTTGCGCTGCCAGTGCGGACAGCTCGCGCAGCGTTTCGAGTTGCGTCAACGGCACGTCGCCATACAGGATCAACGTCACGCCCGAATCGGCCAGATGCGGCAGCGCCTGCATCAGCGCGTGACCGGTACCGAGCTGTTCGGCCTGTAACGCCCAGGCAATCGTGGTGTCGGCAATGGCGTTGGGCACGGCGTCGCCGCCATAGCCATAGACCACGCAGATTTGCAGTGGATCAAGTTGGCGCGCACTATCAAGCACATGCGCCAGCAAGGATTTGCCCGCCAGCGGATGCAGCACCTTGGGCAGGTCGGACACCATGCGTGTGCCGCGTCCGGCGGCCAGCACAACGATATTGAAGGGGGCAGTCATGTTATCTCGCACATTATTGATTTTGCGTGAGTATACCCAATAGTCGTGTGGTTTTGATGAAGCAGGAAATCAGCGACCGAGCCGGTCGTCGTGCTCGCGTCGGTACTCACCCTCGATCACGCCCGGCTCTGTGGGAGGCGGTGTCGAGCCTTTACGTGCGAACAGCCGCGCCGGTACCAGCAGCACCAGCAGCGCGACCACATCGGTAATCACGCCGGGGATAATCAGCAGCGCACCGGCCAGCAAGGTGCGGCCGCTGCTGATGAGCACACCGAACGGCGAACGGCCGGATTGCATTGCGAGGGTAATGCGTGCAAAAAATGTTACGCGTTCGGCAGCGATCATCGACCAGCCGACAAACGCGCTCGCCAGCAACAGCAGAAACACCCAGCCACCGATGACGTGGTAAATCTGAACCAGTACGTAAATCTCCAGTGCCGGTAAACTCAGCAACACGATTAATGCCAGAAAAAACGGCATGTTTCATCCTTTAAATATGGGCTTTGGAACTGTCAGTTCTGCCGCCGCGAAACGACTCATGGAATACCTATGGAAGCAATCGTGGTATTGACCAACCTGCCAGATCAGGCAAGCGCCGAACGCCTTGCCCGCAAGCTGGTGGAAACGAAAATCGCAGCATGCGTGAACATTCTGGCACCTTGCGTGTCCATTTACCGCTGGCAGGGCGCAATTGAAACGGCGCAAGAAGTACCTGTCCTGATTAAAACACTGCACGCGCACTACCACAAGCTTGAACAAGCCGTGCGCGAATGCCATCCTTATGCGCTCCCTGAAATCATCGCCTTGCCCGTCACGGCAGGTTTGCCAGCCTATCTGCGCTGGGTTGGCAGCGAAACAACTGATGATGAAATGGGTGCGTAATACAGAATAACAAGCCGTTTGGAGATGAATACGTGTTGATACGAATTTTTGCCGTGATGCTGTTGCTGTTGAGTCATGCCTTTCCGGCGCAGGCCGACGACCTGCTGGAACCCGAGGCGGCATTCCGGTTTTCCGCGCAGCGCATTGACGCCAGCCATCTGGAAGTACGCTTTCAAATTGCCGATGGCTATTATATGTATCGCAACAAGATGAAATTCAGCCTCGACGGCGGCACGCTTGGTGTACCGGTTTTCCCGCCCGGCGAAGTGCACGACGATCCGAATTTCGGCAAAGTTGAAACTTATCGCAAGGTCGTGCGCGTCACATTGCCGTTCAGCGCCGCCGCCAATGCGCGCAGCCTGACGCTGAAAGTCACTTCCCAAGGCTGTGCCGATGCCGGCGTGTGTTATACGCCGATGGACAGCAGCGCCAGCTTCCCGCTGGCCGCCACCAGTACTGCGCCTGCTATTGCTGCCGCGTCACCGTTGGCGAGCTTGCGCGCCCTGGGCGAGCAGATCAGCGGTACGGCGCAGCCGCAATTTTTGCCGCCAGACCAGGCGTTTCAGGCCAGCCTGAGCGCGCTCGACGGTCAAACGCTGCGCGCCCATTTCCAGCTCGCACCGGATTATTACCTGTATAAAAACAAGATCCAGTTCAACGTGAAGTCACCCGCCGGGGTGAAGCTGCTAAACGTCGCGCTGCCTGCGGGGGATATCAAGCAAGACCCCAACTTTGGCCGACTCGAGGTCTATCACCGCGATTTTGACGCGCAGATTCAACTGCAGCGCCCGGCCAACAGCAGTGCTGACGTGGTAATCGAGGCGACCTATCAAGGTTGCAGCGAAAAAGGGGTGTGCTATCCGCCCATCGTCAAAAGTTTCAAACTCAAGCTGCCAGCTGCGGGTACGGCTGCCGCCGCAACACCAGCGCTCGACAGCCTGATGCCCGCACCTGCTGCGGTGCAGCCAGCGTCACCGTCCACTGCACCGAACGCCAGTGCTGCACCGGCATCTGACCTGTCCAATATTGAACGCGTGCTCAAAGCGGGGCATTTCTGGACCATCATCGCCACGTTTTTTGGTGCCGGACTGCTGCTGGCGCTGACGCCGTGCGTGTTTCCGATGATCCCCATCCTGTCCGGCATCATCGCCGGGCAGAAGAAGGTCACGCGGCTGTCCGGCTTTTTGTTGTCGCTGGCGTACGTGCTGGGGATGGCGATCACCTACGCGCTGGCCGGGGTGGCGGCGGCGCTGTCCGGCACGCTGATTTCCAATGCGCTGCAAAACCCGGTTGCGCTGGGCATCGGTGCGGCGGTGTTTGTGGCGCTGGCGTTTTCCATGTTCGGCTTTTTTGAACTGCAATTGCCCAGCTTCATCCAGAGCAAATTTGCCAATGCCAGCAACAAGGTCAAAGGCGGCAATTTCGTCGGCGTGTTCATCATGGGCGCGCTGTCGGCATTGATCGTCGGACCCTGCGTGGCACCGCCACTGGCGGCTGCGCTGGCATTCATCTCACAGACCGGCAGCGTGGCGCTGGGCGGCTGGGCACTGTTCGCGCTGGCCATCGGCATGGGCGTGCCGCTGCTGCTGGTCGGCATTTCGGCGGGCACGCTGCTGCCGCGCGCCGGTGGCTGGATGGATGCAGTGAAGCACTTCTTTGGCGTGCTGATGCTGGGCATCGCCATCTGGCTCATCACACCGGTGATTGCCGTATGGGTGCAAATGCTGTTGTGGGCCAGCCTGCTGATTGGCTCGGCGGTTTACCTGAAAGCGACGGAAACTTTACCTAACCACGCTTCCGGCTGGCGCTACCTGTGGAAAAGCATCGGCGTGATTTTGCTGCTGGCCGGCGCGGCGCTGCTGCTGGGCATGCTGGCGGGTGGCCGGGAAGTGCTGCAACCTCTGAGCGTATTCAAGGGCGGCACCATCATCGGTGCTGCGCAAACCAGCTCCCTTCAGTTTGACCGGGTGAAAAATCTGGCCGAACTGGATGCGCGCGTGGCGCAGGCTGGTGGCAAACCGGTGATGCTGGATTTCTACGCCGACTGGTGCGTGTCGTGCAAGGAAATGGAACACAACACGTTTACCGATAGTGCTGTGCAGGCGCGCCTCAAAGACGCAATCCTGCTACAGGCCGACGTTACCGCCAACAGCGCGGATGACAAGGCGCTGCTCAAGCGGTTTGGGCTGTTTGGCCCGCCCGGCATCATCTTCTTCGACGCCAACGGCAAGGAAATCGCCTATCGCGTGGTAGGCTATCAACCCCCTGCGCAGTTCCGGCAAAGTCTGGATGCTGCCTTAACGCACTGATTTAAAACCATGAAAAAAAACCTCGGCCTGATCCTGTTTCTGCTCATCGCCGTCGCCGCACTGGCGGCTGGTTACTATGCCTATCAGCACAATAACCGCAGCGCCACGTCAGCACCGTTGCAGCCCACCAGCGGCTCGCCCGATGCAGCATCGTCGGCGGCGCTGTTCAAGGCCGGGTTCAACGACCTCGCGGCGATACGCCAACCGCTGGCGCAATGGCGCGGCAAGGTGCTGGTGGTGAATTTCTGGGCAACCTGGTGCCCGCCATGCCGAACCGAAATCCCTGAATTCATCAAACTACAAAGCCAATATGGCGCGCAAGGGCTGCAATTTATTGGCATCGCGATCGATGAAACCGCGAAAGTACAGGCGTTTGCCGATGAAGTCGGTATCAATTACCCGGTGCTGGTCGGCGATCTTGAAGCCGTCGCGCTGTCGCAGGCAACCGGCAACAAACTCGGTGGCCTGCCGTATACCGTAGTGGTCGATCGCTCGGGAAAAATCGTCGCGACCGAGTTGGGCGGCTTGACTGGTGCCAAGCTCGAAGCGCTGATCAAACCGCTGTTGAACGGCGCCTCAGCCAAATAGCCATTTGGCGGCATGTTCGTTAAACGTCTGGACAACTTCACCCAACTTGCGGCAAACTTGCGCCCATGAAAACCCAGCGCACACGCTCTGAATCGCCTGCAGGCACGGCCAAAACCCCGCATATTCTGGTATTGCACGGGCCAAATCTGAACCTGCTCGGCATGCGTGAACCCACCCATTATGGCAGCGATACGCTGGCCGACATTGACGCACGCCTGCAAGCACACGCCCAGAAGGCGGGCATGATGCTCGAATGTCTGCAAAGTAACAGCGAAGCGGTACTGATCGAGCGTATCCATGCCGCCTGGCAGCGCTCGACTTTTATCATCATTAATCCGGCTGCGTTCACCCACACCAGCGTCGCCCTGCGCGATGCCTTGAGTGCGGTTGCCATCCCATTTATCGAAGTTCACCTGTCGAACGTGCATGCCCGTGAGGCGTTCCGCCAGCAGTCGTATTTCAGCGATATTGCGGTCGGTGTCATCAGCGGGCTGGGCGCACAGGGTTACGCATTGGCGCTGGAATACGCGCTATCACAACATAAGGCCTGAACATGGATCTGAGAAAACTGAAAAAACTGATCGACCTGGTGGAAGAATCCGGCATCGCCGAGCTTGAAATCACCGAGGGCGAAGAAAAAGTCCGCATCACCAAAACCCAGCAAAACAGCCAGCCGGTGTACATGGGCGGCATGCCCAATTACGCGCCGCAGCAGAGCGCTTCTGCACCGGCGACAACTGTGGTTGCGGCTGCACCGGCCGAACCCGCCGCGCCGGAAGGCCATATTGTCAAATCTCCGATGGTCGGCACTTTCTACCGCTCATCCAGCCCGGGCGCCAAAGCCTTTGCCGAAGTCGGCCAAAGCATCAGTGCAGGCGATACGCTGTGCATCATCGAGGCGATGAAGCTGCTCAACGAAATCGAATCCGACCACAGTGGCGTCATCAAAGCCATTCTGATCGAAAACGGCCAGCCAGTGGAATACGGCGAGCCCCTGTTTATTATTGGTTAAAGCCTCAATTCGACAGCATCCCGCACGGGCGTTCAGGCATTGCAGCATAAAAAACCGTCACAAGCTGACCTGAGCCCCTGAATCTGACCCATCCGCCCTGCGAAATTCTGTCCAATCACTTTTCACAGGCCACTCAATGTTCGAAAAAATCCTCATCGCCAACCGTGGCGAAATCGCATTGCGCATCCAGCGCGCCTGCCGCGAAATGGGCATCAAGACTGTCGCCGTACATTCCGAAGCCGATGCCGACGCCAAATACGTCAAGCTCGCCGACGAATCAGTGTGTATCGGCCCGGCTGCGTCCGCACTCAGCTATCTGAATGTGCCCGCCATCATCAGCGCAGCCGAACTGACCGACGCAGAAGCCATCCACCCAGGCTACGGCTTTTTGTCGGAAAACGCTGACTTTGCCGAGCGTGTCGAAACGTCCGGCTTTGTGTTCATCGGCCCGCGCCCGGAAACCATCCGCCTGATGGGTGACAAGGTGTCGGCCAAAGACGCCATGAAAGCCTCGGGCGTGCCGTGCGTGCCCGGCTCGGACGGCGCACTGCCAGACGATCCGGAAGAAATCATGCGCATCGCCAACAAGGTCGGCTACCCGATCATCATCAAGGCGGCGGGCGGCGGCGGCGGGCGCGGCATGCGCGTGGTGCACA
>DZDB01000028.1:9728-17064 GCA_022736605.1 Sideroxydans lithotrophicus | reverse complement strand
GTGATGCCCGTCGCATAGTGCATATCGATATTGACCCGTCTTCGATTTCCAAACGCGTCAAGGTCGATGTACCCATCGTCGGCGATGTGGCGGCGGTGCTGGACGAGTTGATCAAGCTGATCAAGGCGAGCAAGGAAAAATCCGATGAAAAAGCCATCAAGGCCTGGTGGACGCAGATTGAGTTATGGCGCGCCAAGGATTGCCTGAAATACAATCGCGGCAGCGCCATCATCAAGCCGCAATACGTCGTGGAAAAATTGTGGGAAGTCACCGGCGGCGATGCGTTTGTCACTACCGACGTCGGCCAGCATCAGATGTGGGCGGCGCAATATTACAAATTTGACCAGCCACGACGCTGGGTTACCTCGGGTGGTCTGGGCACCATGGGCTTCGGCTTGCCCGCCGCGATGGGGGTGCAATTGGCCAACCCGCATGCAGACGTCGCCTGCGTGACTGGCGAGTCGAGCATCCAGATGTGTATTCAGGAGATGTCGACCTGCAAGCAATACCATCTGCCGCTCAAAATCGTGAATTTGAATAACCGCTACATGGGCATGGTGCGTCAGTGGCAGGAATTCTTTTATGGTAACCGCTACGCCGAATCGTATATGGATTCGCTGCCGGATTTTGTCAGGCTGGCCGAAGCCTATGGTCATGTCGGCATGAAAATCGAAAAGCCGGAAGACGTCGAGCCTGCGCTGCGCGAAGCGTTTGCCATGAAAGACCGTTTCGTATTCATGGACTTCATCACCGACCAGACTGAAAACGTGTTCCCGATGGTGCCGGGTGGCAAAGGGATTACCGAAATGATTCTGGCGGAGGAGCTGTAATGGATACCCGCCATATTATTTCGCTGTTGATGGAAAACGAAGCCGGTGCGCTGTCACGTGTAGCCGGACTGTTTTCGGCGCGTGGTTACAATATCGAATCATTGACCGTCGCACCGACGGAAGACCCCACCCTGTCACGCATGACTATCGTTACGCGTGGTTCGGAAGATGTGATTGAGCAGATTATCAAACAGCTCAACAAACTGATTGAAGTGGTAAAAATCCTTGATCTGTCAGATGGCAGCCATATCGAGCGCGAGCTGATGCTGGTCAAGGTGCGGGCGTTTGGCAAGGATCGTGAGGAGATGAAACGCATGGCGGATATTTTCCGTGGGCGTATCATCGACGTCACCGAAAAAACCTACACCATCGAATTGACCGGCCCCGGTTCCAAGCTCGACGCCTTTATCGAGGCGCTGGATCAGGCGGCTATTCTGGAAACCGTGCGTACCGGTGCCTCGGGTATCGGGCGTGGCGAACGCATACTCAAAGTTTGATTTTTTAATTTAAGGACGCTGCAATGAACGTTTATTACGATAAAGATGCTGATATTTCCATTATCAAAAAGAAAAAAGTAGCCATCATTGGTTACGGTTCACAAGGCCATGCGCACGCCAACAACCTGCAGGAATCCGGCGTAAAAGTCGTGGTCGGTCTGCGTAAAGACGGCGCATCGTGGGACAAGGCCAAAAAAGCCGGCCTGACGGTCAAGGAAGTGGCGGAAGCGGTCAAAGGCGCTGACGTGGTGATGATACTGGTGCCGGACGAGCAGCAGCCGGATGTCTATCGCAACGACATCGAGCCTAATTTGAAAAAAGGTGCTGCACTGGCATTTGCACACGGCTTTAACGTGCACTACGGCCAAGTCGCGCCGCGCAAGGACGTTGACGTCATCATGATCGCGCCAAAAGGCCCGGGTCATCTGGTGCGCTCGACCTATGTGCAAGGCGGCGGCGTGCCGTCGTTGATCGCGGTGAATCAGGACGTGTCGGGCAAGGCACGCGACATCGCGCTGTCGTACTCGGCGGCCAACGGCGGTACCAAGGGTGGCGTGATCGAAACTTCTTTCCGCGAAGAAACCGAGACCGACCTGTTCGGCGAACAAGCTGTGCTGTGCGGCGGCTGCGTCGAGCTGGTGAAAGCCGGTTTTGAGACCCTGACTGAAGCCGGTTATGCGCCGGAAATGGCCTATTTCGAGTGTCTGCATGAGTTGAAGCTGATCGTTGATCTGATGTACGAAGGCGGCATCGCCAACATGAACTACTCGATTTCCAATAACGCTGAATATGGCGAATACGTGACTGGCCCGAAAGTCATTGCCGATCAGGCGCGTGCTGCCATGAAAGAGGCATTGGCCAACATCCAGAATGGTGAATACGCCAAGAGCTTTATTCTGGAAAACAAGGCGGGTGCAGCAGGCATGCATGCCAAGCGCCGTCAGAACGCCGAGCATCCGATTGAAATCGTCGGTGCAAAACTGCGTGGCATGATGCCGTGGATCTCGAAAAACAAGCTGGTGGATCAGGCTAAAAACTAAGTTTTTCGCAATGCGCTCAACAGGCACAGCGGCATGGAGAGGTCATCCTCGGTGCGCTGTGCCTTTGTTTTCCCAGTCTTGTTTTAGGCGAATCTTTGAATAATTATCCGCATCCCATTATTGCGCGTGAAGGCTGGCCGTTTCTGGTTGGCGCCACGCTGGTTTCCATTGCAGTGACTTATTACGCTGGCTGGCTCTGGGCCGTGCCGCTGTGGGTCATTACGCTTTTCATATTGCAGTTTTTCCGTGATCCGGCGCGGCCGATTCCGCAAGGAAAAAATCTGGTGCTGTGCCCGGCCGATGGGCGCGTGATCAAGGTCGAGCGCGTAACGGACCCGTATCTGAAGCGCGATGCGTTGATGGTCAGTGTGTTCATGAACGTGTTCAATGTCCACTCCAACCGCAGCCCGGTAGACGGTGCCATCAACCAGGTGTGGTATTACCCGGGCCGCTTCGTGAATGCCTCGTTCGATAAAGCCTCTGCGGAAAATGAGCGTAACGCCTTGTGGATCAAGACGGCGAGCGGCCAGGATGTCACCTGTGTGCAAATCGCCGGTCTGGTGGCGCGGCGTATCCTGTGTTACGTCAAGGCCGGCGATGGCCTGACACGCGGCCAGCGTTACGGCTTCATCCGGTTTGGTTCGCGCGTTGACGTGTATTTGCCGCTGACCGCGCATATCAAGGTAACGCTGGGCGACAAGGTCAGCGCCAGCAAAGACATTTTGGCTGAACTCTAAACCATGACACCCGATCATCGCCCGCTCAAACCGGTACTCAGCGAACGCAAACAGCGGCGTGGCATTTATTTGCTGCCCAACCTGTTCACCACCGGCGCGCTGTTTGCCGGTTTTTACGCCATCGTACAGGCGATGAATGGGCGCTATGAGCTCGCTGCCGTGGCCATTTTCATTGCCATGGTGCTGGACGGGCTGGATGGCCGCGTTGCACGCATGACGCATACGCAAAGCGCGTTCGGCGCAGAGTATGATTCGCTCTCGGACATGGTGTCGTTTGGCGTCGCGCCTGCACTGGTGGCCTATGTCTGGGCACTCAAGGGCATGGGCAAGCTGGGCTGGATCGCTGCGTTCGTCTATTGCGTCGGCGCAGCATTGCGTCTGGCGCGCTTCAATACCCAGCATGACACAGCTGACCGGCGCTACTTCCAGGGCTTGCCCAGCCCGGCCGCCGCAGCGCTGATTGCCGGTCTGGTCTGGGTGATGAACGAGTATGGCATTGCCGGTGTTGAGGTGAAATGGCTGGCGTTTGCCGTGACGCTGTTTGCTGGCCTGACCATGGTAAGCAACATTCCGTATTACAGTGGCAAGGAAATCAACCTGCGCCGTAGCGTCCCGTTTGTGGTGATTTTTCTGATTGCCATGGCGTTTGTGCTGATTGCCTACCGTCCGCCCGAAGTGTTATTTGGTATCGTTGCTTTGTATGCCTTGTCCGGTTACGTGACCTGGGTCTGGAACGCGCTGCGGCGTGAACGTAAGCGTGTCTGAAAAAGGAAGCTGTATGTCTGATCATCTGATTATATTTGATACGACGCTGCGCGACGGTGAACAAAGTCCCGGTGCGTCAATGACGCGCGAGGAAAAAGTACGGATTGCACGCCAACTGGAAAAAATGCGTGTTGACGTCATCGAAGCTGGCTTTCCAGCCGCCTCAAATGGTGACTTTGATGCGGTCAAAGCGGTCGCGGATGCCATCAAGGACAGCACCGTATGCGGTTTGGCGCGTGCGCTGGAGCGCGACATCGAGCGTGCCGGCGAAGCGCTGCGCGGCGCACAGTCGGCGCGCATCCATACCTTTATTGCGACCAGCGCAATTCATATGGAAAAAAAGCTGCGCATGACGCCGGAACAGGTGATTGAACAGGCGGTGAAAGCGGTGAAATGGGCACGTCAATACACCGATAACGTCGAATTTTCTCCGGAAGATGCAGGGCGTTCCGATCCGGATTTTCTGTGCCGCGTGCTGGAAGCGGTGATCGACGCGGGAGCGCGCACGCTGAATATTCCGGACACGGTGGGCTACAGCGTACCCGGCCAATTCGGGCAATTGATTCATGCTTTGCGTGGCCGTATCCCGAATGCCGACAAGGCGGTTTTCTCAGTGCATTGTCATAATGACCTCGGTCTGGCCGTGGCCAATTCGCTGTCTGCCGTATTGAACGGTGCGCGCCAGGTCGAGTGCACCATTAACGGTCTGGGCGAGCGTGCCGGCAATGCCGCGCTGGAGGAAATTGTCATGGCGGTGCGCACGCGCCAGGATGTATTCGGTTGCGATACGCGTATTGACACCAGTCAGATCGTTGCGGCGTCGCGGCTGGTGTCGAATATCACCGGTTTTGCGGTGCAGCCCAATAAAGCCATTGTTGGCGCCAATGCGTTTGCGCATGAATCCGGTATCCATCAGGATGGCGTACTGAAACACCGGGAAACGTATGAAATCATGCGCGCCGAAGACGTCGGCTGGAGTGCCAATAAAATGGTGCTGGGCAAACACTCGGGACGCAATGCATTTCGCAGCCGACTGACGGAACTGGGTATCGAACTGGCGTCGGAAGAGGCTTTGAATGCCACGTTTGCACGGTTCAAGGAGCTGGCGGACAAAAAGCACGATATTTTTGACGAAGACCTGCATGCGCTGGTCAGTGATGAGGCCGCGACGAATACGCCGGAGCGGTACAAGCTGGTGTCGCTCAGGGTGTGCTCTGAAACTGGCGAAGTGCCGAATGCGCAGGTTGTTGTGCTGGAAAATGGCACAGAAAAAATCGGCCAATCAGACGGCGGTGGCCCGGTTGATGCCACATTTAAAGCGTTGGAAAGTATCGTTAACAGCGGTGCCGAACTGCAGTTGTATTCGGTGAATAACATCACCACCGGCACCGATGCGCAAGGCGAAGTGACCGTGCGGCTGTCGAAAGGTGGGCGTATCGTCAATGGTCAGGGTGCCGATACCGATATTGTCATTGCTTCGGCAAAAGCTTATCTGCACGCTTTGAACAAGTTGCATAGCTCGCTGGAGCGGGCGCACCCGCAAGTCTGAGGCGATAGGGTATGGCAGCGTGGGTCAGATGCTTGTAGCGCGCGGCAGTCTGTCAACGCGCTGTAATCCGCCGGGCGCGGTATGAGCTTTGGTGTGATACAGCGCGGCGTCCACCTTGTCGAGAATGGCCTCCAGATTGCGACCATCCCGTGGCGCCTCTCCCAAGCCAATCGAAGCACTGCATGGGTAGGTGCGTTCTGCGCACCAGGCGATGAAGCTGGCCTGAATCCGCTGTGCCACCAACTCACTGTCTTCAATGCTGGTTTCGGGCATCAAAATCACGAATTCATCACCGCCATAGCGCGCGGCGATGTCGGCAGCGCGTATGTTCTCGTAGAGTATGTCCGCAAAGCGGCGTAATACGGCATCTCCCTTGGCGTGGCCATGATCGTCGTTAACGCGTTTGAATTGATCCAGATCAATGAACATGACGCTGGTCATGCCACCATAGGTTTCGATACGCTCAAACAGCGCATTGGCGGTTTCGATCAGGCCACGCCGATTCATCAGGCCGGTCAGGCTGTCCTGCTTGCTGCTGCGCTCCAGCAGGAAACGTGAAGACTCGATGCGACTCATCAAAATATAAGCGTAGATCAGAACAATGCCGCCAAACAGGTTGAGAAACACCATGCCGGCTGAAATACCCTGGCTGCCATAAGCAATGCGCAAACTGAGCGCAATCATCACCGCTGCAAAGCTGCCCATCAGCGCTTCGCCAAACATGCGCATGCCATAGCGCATGCCGTTACCCAGTACAATCATGATGAACACCACCAGCGACGGCGGAATGTCATAGGGGTCATTTACCACGCAGGTGGCGACCAGCGCAATATCTGCCCACATCGCCATGCGATAGCGTAGCGGGTGCATGGGTACGCGCCATGCGTGCCAGAATGCGAGGGTGTTAAACACGAAATACACGCCAAAAATAAGGTTGATGGCGTTGAGGCTGAGATGCAGGTTGGTGGATGTGCCGGTGAGGTAGAAAAAACTCCAGCCGAGTGCGAAAAACAGGTAGCGCGTCAGGAACTGCACCGACTGTTCCTGAAAAGTCGGAAACCGCATGCCATCGGCGCGCGGCTTCTGGCTGCGGCGATCCTGAGTGCGCTGCAAGTCTGACGCGCGCCGGTCACTATGGCGTGTGTTCTGGTCGTTCATCCCTGATAACCTTGAGGTTAACTGTTGTCGGCATTATGTTCCCACCATTGCCGGGGATGGGCAACACGCATTTAACGCGCTTGTATTCGACCCAAGGCTTGGGCGTAATATATAGTGCTGAAGAAAAAAATCACCGTCAGCACCACTTCGCCCATTGCCAGGTAAGCTGACAGGCCATGATCCGACCAGGCGCGCACTGCGCCTTCCATGAAATACAGCAGGATCAGCATCGACGACCATTGGTAGGTGTAGCGTTTGCCGCGCAGTATGCCAAACAGCGGTAACAGTAGCGGCAGCACCTTCAGAATCAACGCAGAACCGCCTGGTTTGATCGGCGCGAGCCAGCCTTCCCACGCCAGCAACAAAAAAATCAGCGCAATCAGGCTGGCGATGCTGAGGTAATGCAACACTTCAATGCGCTTCATGAGCGGCATGCCTGCGCCATGGCGACCAGCGCTTTGCGCGCAGACTGTGCATCCAGTACCGGTGTGTCGAATTCAAACCGCAATGTTTGCCCGGCGGCCTGCACATCAAAGCCATCCGGGTCGATGCCCAGCATGCGTGCATCCGACGCAGTAATTTGATGATAGTGCTGGCAATACGCCAGCAGATTGTGGGTGTGGTCGGTATTCATGTGGGCGATGATCGCGTCCTCGTGTTCTGTCAGGGTGTTCGCCGGGGCGCTAAAGCTGTCCGCCTCGACCCAGTGAATCGCGCCAAAGCCGCCGATGTAGCGGATGCGCAGCGGCTCGATGCGGTA
>DZDB01000028.1:0-9628 GCA_022736605.1 Sideroxydans lithotrophicus | reverse complement strand
CGGACGCCCAAGCTGATCCAGCACAAACGGCGTGATCGATCCGAACGGATAGCCGTCGAGTTTTTTCGACAAGGTGGACAGCACGCCGTGGTGCTGTGCGCGTAGAAACCGGCGGGCTTCGATGGCGGCACTCATGCGGCGAGCTTTAATGCGGTGTGTGCCAGACGCTTGCCCAGTGCAAACGCCAGCTTGCGTTCATCCTCGGTGATTGGCCGGTCGGCGGCGGCACCGGCGACGTGGCTGGCACCGTAAGGTGTACCGCCACTTAACGTGGTGGTGAGTTCAGGCTCGGTGTAGGGGATGCCCAAAATCACCATGCCATGGTGCAGCAGCGGCAGCATCATCGAGGTCAACGTGGTTTCCTGGCCGCCGTGCATGCTCGTAGTGGAGGTGAATACGGCAGCCGGTTTGCCCACCAGCGCGCCTTTCATCCACAGCCCGGCGGTGCTATCCCAAAAGTACTTCATCGCGGCCGCCATGTTGCCAAAGCGCGTCGGGCTGCCCAGCGCCAGACCGACGCAGTCCTCCAGGTCCTTGAGTTCCACATAAGGAGCGCCTTCATCGGGGACGGGCGGACTGGCAATCTGTGTAGCCGGTGCGACTTTGGGTACGCTGCGGATGCGTGCCTGCGCACCGGGTACGCTGTCAATGCCATGAGCAATCAGGTGTGCCAGCTGCCTGACCGCGCCGTGCTGGCTGTAATAGAGTACGAGGATGTCTTGCATGTTGAATGCCCTGAATTAAGCTGAATTATAACGCAGCTGCTTAGTTTGAATCTGGCTGCTCTTCAAATTCAAACAGGTCAAATGCATGGCTGTGCTCGATGATGCGTGTGGGCAATATGCGCTGCCCGTTTTCAATGCCGAGCGTGATTGGCATGTTCTGCGCATAGATGCCGCGTGGCACCAGCAGTTGGCGTGGCAGTTTCAGGCTGGCATTGGCAGGCATGAGTATGGCGGGCTGTGGTGTGCGGATTTTCCCTAGGCTGTTGCGCACCATGACCGCCTGTGGATTGGGTGGCAGCATCTGTATGCCTATTTCGATGCGCGCAGCCGGGGCGTTGCGAATCCAGCGCACAATGCCGAGATGGGTGTGTGTCCGCGCCAGCGTGCGCAGCGCTACGACTTCGCCAACCTGCTGCTGCACCGGTGGACTGTTTTGCCGCTGCAAAGCCATTCCACCTGCACTGTCGTTGACGACTTTCCAGTTTGATGCTGACAGACCCGGTTCGCCTGCTGTGCGTGCATACGGCACGTCGATGGCGATTTCAGTTGCGCTATTGGTGTCTCCTGCGGTGCGGGCAGCATTGAGGCAGGCATGAATCGCCCGGATGCCCGAGCACAGTTCAATTTCATCGCGGTTGCCTTCCTGGCGGTTGAAAATCCGGCTGGGTGACGCGCCCCAGCTGCGCAACAGGCGTTGCAGCAAACCCTGATAAGCGGTTTCGCTGGCGTAGGCTGGCAAACCCAGTTGACCGGGTGCTTCGCCTGCGCGCAAGCAGGCAAGCAGATGGCTTATCTGTCGAGCCAGTGCCAGGGTATTCAAATAATACTCGCCATGCGCGGTGCGCGTGCTAGCTTGGCGCGGCATCGTCAGCGGCGGTAGATCGCTGTCACGCTGCAGCAAAAAAAACCCGTCAAGTTGATCTGGCGGAGCTGCCGACTGAATTTGCGCCAACTCACCATAGGTTCTGGCCAGGTCGAGTATTTTATTGACTTCTCCAGGACTCAAACGATACGGGTCGGCAGCTGCCAGTAGTAATGCCAGGCGATACAGCTGGTTAACGTTTGCGAGCGGCGTATCGGTCAAGCCTGCGCCTTGTTTGTTCAGGGTGCTGGCATAGGCGTGGAGTTGGTGTATTTCCAGCCACAGACCATTTGGAATGGCCGCATAACTTTCATAGCTCAAGACCAGCAGGCGTAGTTGCGCTGACAAGATACGCTGGATGCATTCGATCTGATCGTGCCTGCTGCCAAAGCCCAGTAAACGATTGCTGTTAGCCAGCAACACCAGCTTGTAGCCGTGCGCCAGTTCAACCAGCAATTCACGCGTCAGCATCGCCAGCTGGCGGGGTTTGTCTGCCAGCGGCAACGACAGACCGGCGATTTGCAGTTTAATGGTATCGACCACGCTATGCAGCGTATCGCGATAGCATGTCAGCAGTTTCAGCCGTGCATCATCTGCCAATGGCTGACGGTTGAGCGCAGCCAGCGAAAGCAACAGCGCCTGCGCAGATTCCTGCAGATTACCCAACGGCAAGCGCTCCAACCACAATTTCAGTTGTTTTGGGCGCAATTCAGCAAGGTGGGCACGACTGGTATCGGGTGCGGGAACGGCAAGGCGGAGCTGCATGGCGTGCTTATTATTGGATAGACGTTCGAAAATTCTAGGGTGTATTCCACTGCTTGTAAAATCTATCGCCGGGTATAATCAGCGCCATGAAAAAATCGACTGTATGGATCTGGTTTGGCCTGGCTGTTGTCTGGCTGGGCATGTTGGCCGTATTGCATGGCCGTTTCGAGGCGCAAGGCATGCGCATAGCTGATCTGCAATGGAGCTACGCCATCGGCTATGCCATCCTCGCGGTGCTGCTGGTGGGCGGCATTGCACGCCTGCGCGTCACCCAGCTTGCGCCGGTGTGGCGCATGCTGGCACTGCTCGGCACCACCGCCCTGGCGGCGCTGGAAATTAGCCTGCAAGGCCATGCTCACAGCGAGTTTGTATCGCTCCTTGCGGCGGCTGTGGTGGGTGCGGCGGCGGTGACGCTTCTGGCGAAATATCTGCCGCGTAAAATCATTCAAGCCTGGTTGGCCATAAAGGATCCGATATGAAATTTCTGGAAGCGGTTTTTGAAGCCGCATTGTGGCGTAGCCGCTACATGGTGGTGGTGGCAGTCATCGCCAGCATGGCGGCGGGGCTTGCCGTGTTGTATATGGCAACTGTTGATGTCGTGTATCTGGTTGCGCATGTGCTGCATTACGCTGACATGAACCTGGCCGCCGACGCGCGCAAGGCGATACACGACGAGACCATTACCCATGTGGTTGAAGTGGTGGACGGTTATCTGCTGGCGACTTTCATGCTGATTTTTGCGCTGGGTTTGTACGAGCTGTTTGTCAGCGATATCGATGAAGCGCATGGCAGCCGCGCGTCCAGCAAGATACTCGTCATTAATAACCTGGATGATCTGAAACAGCGATTGGCTAAAGTCATTTTGATGATTCTGATCGTGACGCTGTTCGAAAAAGCGCTGCAAATCAAGATGGACAGTCCGCTTGATCTGCTCTATCTGGGGGCTGGCATCGCGCTGATCGGCGTTGCGCTGTATTTCACCCATGCAGCCGAATCACACGGCAAGGAAGAGGGTGACGGCGAGGCGAAAGCGGACGGCAAGACCAGCGCCGGGCATTGATTTAAATGCCTGCGTGCGGCGTCGGGGTTTAATTGCTGCGTCGCACAGCCAGCCGCCAGCCTGCCAGCAAAGCTATCCCCAGTAGTACCAGCGCGCCGAATCCGGTTGCCGCTGCGACCACGGAAATTCCCGATTTAATCAGCAGCACATAGACGCCGATCATCAGCAGCATGGTCAGGTTTTCAAAGAAATTCTGCACCGCGATGGCGTGACCTGCGCCGACGGTATCATGGCCGCGTTCCTGTAACAGGGCGTTGAGCGGCACGACGTAAAAGCCGCCGCTGGCACCGATCAGGATCAGCATGATCACCGCAGCAGGCAGGCTGGTGACGTGGGCGAAGCCGATAATCAGCGCGCCGATGAGGATGCCGGCGGGCAGGGCACGGTTGACGGTTTCAAGCTTGACGAAACGCGCGGCAGCAGCGGCACCCAGCGCGATGCCGATGGCGACGACGCCGCTCAGCGTGGCGGGCAGGCTGTTGTCGGTAATCAGTAGCGCAACCGGCACCCACGCCACCAGCAGGAAGCGTAGCGTACTGCCTGCACCCCAGAATACGCTGGTGCCGAGCAGGGTAAAACGCGCGTCGCGGTTGCGCATCAGGGTGCGCAGCGCGGCGACAAAATCCTTTACCAGCACCATCGGCGAAAGTTGCGCCACCGGGTGCGCGGCGGGCAGGCGCGGGATCAGCAGGTTGGACAGCGCCGCCAGCAGGTAGACGCCAACCACGCTGGCGAGTGCGCCCTGCACCGACCAGTCGGCCAGCACGCCACCGACGACCGCGCCGATCAGGATGGCGACGATGGTCGAGCCTTCGATCAGGCTGTTGGCCTTGACCAGTTTATCGGCGCTGACCAGCTCGCGCAGGATGCCGTATTTGGCTGGTGAGTAAGCCGCCGCACCGATGCCGACCAGGCTGTAGGCAAGCAGCGGGTGCGCGCCCGACAGCATCAGCGCGGCACCGATCAGCTTTATGGCGTTGGCCAGCAGCATGGCGCGCCCCTTGGGGACGTGGTCGGCAAACGGTCCGACAAACGGTGCCAGCACAATGAAGGCCAGCACAAAAGCCTCTTGCAGCAGCGGCGTTTGCCAGTCGGCCGCGTGCTGCGATTTGAGCAGCGCGATGGCGGCGAACAGCAGGGCGTTATCCGCCAGCGCCGAGAGAAATTGCGCGACCAGTACGGCGATCATGCCGCGTGACAGCAGGGGTTGATGCGCGTCAATGGTGTGATTCATGCGGTCTGGCTTTCAAAAAATCGGCGCGTTTCGAACACGCTGGCGGGAAAAGCGGTTTGGTCAATGCGCAGCAGGCGCTTCAACGCAAAATCGAACAATAGCGGATTATGCGCACGGATTTGTTGCAGCCACGGCACCGCCGCCGCATCGAGCAAGCCGCGCGCGGCCATGTCGCTGGCGGAAAACAGCGGCATCACACCGGGCAGCGGGTAATCCGAGCCATTGAGCAGGCGCGCGTGCCAGTCCTGCCGTTGCAACACGGCCTTGAGCGCCCAGGCGCGGTTGAGTTGCGTCAAGGCAGAAATATCCGCATGCAGCAGTGTGGCGTAGTGCGGTTCGTCCATCAGGCGTGCAAACAGTTCGAAGCTGCGCACGCGCGAGCCATGTGCGCCGCGATCGGTATCGATATCATCGCCATCCGACGCGCAATGCGCCAGCACCACGCGCACGCCGTGATCGAGCGCGCGCCGCAGGCGCAGCGGATTGCCGAAATCCTGATTACCGCCGGGTACCGCCAGTTCGCGCCCGGCGTGGGTGATGAGGGGCAAATTGGCCGCTGCCAGCGCAGCGTAGAAGCGGTCGCAGCGCGGCGACTGCGGGTCGAAGCCCATCGCCGATGGCAGCCATTTGATGGCGCGTGCGCCGTGCGCAACTGCCGACTGTAACGCGTCGATATAATCGGCGCGGTAGGGGTGAATCGACGCCGCCCACTCAAAGCGTGCTGGATACGCGTGGGCTAGCTGTGACGCATAAGCATCGGGCACGTAAAAAATCGACTTGGCCGGTTCAGGCTGGCCGCGTGCGTCATGCGCCATGTCAAATGCGAACAGCAGGGTTTTGAAACCGGTTGGCAGCATTGCGAGTTGATCCAGCAAGCGGACGAGGTAACTGGCATCGAGCTGGTCTGGCGCATCGGCTACGCAGGCGGCATTCATATAGGCGGTTTTTTGCACCATCAACACAGGATGGCGCGGGCTGTCCATGTCCGGGCTGAACCAGGCGCCGTTGCCGCCTGCCTTGCTGCCGATCAGGTGCACATGGCTATCCCACACCTGCGCCGGGTCGAGGCCGCCCCAGACGGTTTGCATCAACGGGTGCTGGGTGACGCTGTCGGGCAGACCGGACAAACACGGATTGACCCAGCCCTGCTCGGGCCAGTATTTCCAGGCTGTTGCGCCAAGGGCGCTCAAGCCCAGCACGCCCAGTGTTCCGAGAAAGCCGCGCCGCGTCATCATGCGGCGTCCGCCCATTGCCGGAGCGTGACGTAATCCGTTTTACCGGTACCGAGCAGCGGCAACGCAGGCACGCTGACGAGCTTGCGTGCCAGCGCCAGTTCGGGGCTGCCGAGTGTGCGTGCCGCCGCCACCAGCGCATCGCGGTTGAGGCTGGGGTCGGTGCTGAATAGCACAATATTTTCGCCGCGCTGCGGATCGGCCTGGGTGCTGGCTGCGTGCTGAAACGCGGGTGATGCAAGGTTGGCAATCTGTTCGACCACTTCCAGCGAGACCATTTCACCGGCAATCTTGGCAAAGCGCTTGACCCGTCCGAGGATGGTCACAAAACGGTCGGCGTCGATCTCGACCACGTCGCCGGTGCTGTACCAGCCATCCGGCGGCGGCTGCAATACGCCGGGCTGATCGAACAGGTAATAGCCTTGCATCACGTTCGGGCCGCGCACGCTCAACAGGCCGCCGCGTGCGATGCCGGGCACCGGTTCGAGACGCGATTGCAGTCCCGGTAATAATGGCCCGACGCTGCCCATGCGGCACGCCATCGGTGTGTTGACCGCCAGCACCGGCGCGCATTCGGTGGCGCCGTAGCCTTCCAGAATGCGGATGCCGAATTTCTCCATCCAGGTATTGCGCACGGTTTCGTTGAGCTTTTCCGCCCCGGCGACGACGTAGCGCAGCTTGTAGAAATCGTACGGGTGGGCAAAGCGCGCGTAATTGCCGAGGAAGGTGCTGGTGCCAAACAGCACGGTGCAGCCGCGGTCGTAAATCACTTCCGGGATGATGCGGTAGTGCAGCGGCGACGGGTAGAGAAACAGTTTTGAGCCGGTCACCAGCGGCATGATGGCGCCGCAGGTAAAACCAAAGGCGTGAAACAGCGGCAGCGCGATCATGAATTTGTCCGACGGCGAAAAATCGATCACCGCGCGGATCTGTGCGACGTTGGCGAGAATGCCGCGATGCGAGTGCACCACGCCCTTGGGCTTGCCTTCGGAGCCAGAAGTAAACAGCACCACCGCCGGATCGTCCGGGTTGCCGCGCGGCACCGCCAGCGCGGGCAGCCAGCGTGCAAAACCCATCAGCCAGAGTTTGTCCCACAGGCTGAACTGCGGGCGCAGATCTTCCAGATAAACGACGCGGATGTCGCGCAACCCAGCCAGCGCAGCGCCAAGTTTGGCAGCTTCAATAAACGCGTGGGAAGTCAGCAGGGTGCGCACGCTGGCGGCGATGCAGGCGTTTTGCATACCCGCGCTGCCCGCCGTGTAATTGAGCATGGCGGGCACGCGGCGCATCGCGCTCAGGCCGAAAATCAGGCACACGGTGGTGCTGACGTTGGGTAGCAACACGCCGACGTTATCGCCTGGCGCACTGACTTTGCTGGCCAGACGTCCCAGTGCCAGACTTTTGTTCAGCAATTGCCCATAGCTTTCTTCGGTCTGGCGCATGTCCTCGATCAAGCGGGTGCTGCGGCCATGCACGTGGATGGCATCAAGAAACGCGCCGAATAAAGTTTGTACCGGCTGCGAGGCAAACAGCATTTCCTGCATTACCCGCCGCATCGCATCGCCTGCCATACGACGGCGCAGCTTGGCGCTGGCTGCATCGGGCATGGCAATTGCCGTCACCGGCTGGATCGACAGCGTGATTTTGGGGAACAGGCGGCGTGGATGGGTGCCCGACAGGCGGCTGAAATAGGAGCGCGCCGCGCCATCGAGCCGTACCGGCAGGATGGTCGCACCAGTCTTGGCGGCAACAAAGCCAGGGCCGTCGTAGACCTTCATCAGGCTACCGGTGAGCGTGATACGTCCTTCCGGAAAAATCACCACCGGTTCGCCCGCTTCCAGCAGGCGGATGACTTTCTTCATCGCCAGCGGGCTGGTCGGGTCGACCGCCAGATGCGGCACATGTGACAGCAGCCAGCGGAACAACCGATTGTTCAGCACCGTAGTGTGCACCACAAAAGTGGCACGAAACGGCAAAAACAAACCGAGTAGCAGACCGTCGAGGAAGGATTCGTGATTGGCAATGACGAGTAATCTGCCATTGGCGGGTGGCTGTGTCTGGCCGCGAATCTCAACGCGGAACAGCAGACGACAGAGTGTGCGCAACACGGTTTTGATCATGGAAGCTCCCTGGTTTGGTTCTAAGTCTGGTTATTCACGTAATCGAGCACGCGCTGCAAGGTGTCGGCAACGTAGCGTTTGTCGATCCAGAAATACACTTCCTTGCCGACTTTTTCGCTGTGCAGCGCGCCCGCCTGGCGCAACACCTTGAGATGGTGCGACACCGCCGTGCGGCTGAGTGTGGAGGTGGCGGCGATCTGCGTGACGTTGAGTCGCTCGCCGGGCGGAAACCCCAGCAGAATACGTTGACGCTGTTCGTCGCCGAGCGCCACAAACAGGCTGGCGGCATCGCGCCAGTCGTCCGGCAAAGAGAGCAGGAAATCGGTTGTCATAACTATATGTTTACTTATTTAGTTATATTGGTCAAGCAAGCAACACAAAAAACGGCCAGCCCGCAGGCTGGCCGTTTGGGTTGTGTGCCGAATTACAGCTTTTCTGCGTGCTTGGCCAGGTATTCCGCGACGCCTTCGGGCGATGCGCCCATGCCCGCTTTGCCTTTCTGCCAGCCTGCCGGGCAGACTTCGCCGTGCTCTTCGGTGAATTGCAGCGCGTCGATCACGCGCAGCATTTCGTCCACGTCACGCCCCAGCGGCAGATCGTTGACCACCTGGTGATGGACTTTGCCGACGCGGTCGATCAGGAACGAGCCACGCAGCGCCACGCCGCCGTCCAGTTCCACATCGTAGGCGCGGCAGATGTCATGCTTGATGTCCGCCACCAGCGGATAGCGCACCGGGCCGATGCCGCCCTTGTTGATCGGCGTATTTTTCCACGCCAGGTGGGTGTATTGCGAGTCGATCGACACGCCGATGACTTCGACGCCGCGCTGGGTGAACTCTTCCAGCCGGTTGTCAAATGCGATCAGCTCAGACGGGCACACGAAGGTGAAGTCGAGCGGGTAGAAAAACAGCACCACGTACTTGCCTTTGGTGTATTCAGAGAACGTGATGTCCTTGATTTCGTTGTTGCCCAATACGGCGGTTGCGGTGAAATCGGGTGCGGTTTTGCCAACGAGAACGGCCATGTGTGACTCCATGAGGGGATTGCGAAATTGCAGACTGCGGAAAGCAGGCCGTGCAATTTAGTCAGTGACGCAGGTTCTGTCAACGCTGGTTAAGCATTCTGTAAATCAAACCGGTTACACTCGCCACTTGCTGTGTGCACAGGATAAAAACAATGCTGGTTTATTCTCACAACCGTCCTTCCACGTCTGAAATTGCCGCCTGGCTGATCGCCGCCAGCGCCTTGATCCTGATTATCGTGCTGCACCTGCTCCCTGCGCTGCTGGCGGGGCTGCTGGTGTTCGAGCTGGTGCACGTGATTTCGCCCATGGTCGGGCGTCGCCTGTCCAATCAGCGTGCCAAACTCATCGCCGTGGCATTGCTGTCGTTCACCGTTATCAGCCTGCTGATTCTGGCGGCGGTCGGCATCGTGGCGTTTTTCCGCTCCGACACCGGCAACCTGCCCGCGCTGTTCGCCAAAATGGCGCAAATCATTGAAGACTCGCGCAAGATTTTGCCGGCCTTCATCCTCGACCATCTGCCACCCGACGCTGAAACCTTCAAACAGACCGCTGCGCTGTGGCTGCGCACCCATGCCGCACAGTTGCAACTGGCCGGCACTGAAGCTG
>DZDB01000027.1 GCA_022736605.1 Sideroxydans lithotrophicus | reverse complement strand
CACCCATGCCCGCACTGCTCATGCCGGGATTACCGGTTGGATTGATGCGCCAGCTGCCATCGGGCGCTGCACAAATGCTGCCCGCGCCCTTGAGTACGACCCAGGCCTGATAGTGGCGGGCTAGTTGCTGTGCGGCGGCGGGGCGGTCACGCTGAATCGCGGCACTGTCACAGTTCAAGAGGCGCGCGGCTTCGCCTGGATGCGGTGTGAGCAACGTAGCTGCACTGCGTCTGAGCAAGGCCTGGTGCAACAGGGTGGAGGCGGATAACAGGTTGAGCGCATCGGCGTCGAGGATCAGCGGGGCGGGGTGCTGCACGGCCAGCGCCAGTGCAGCCTGGGCGGCGTCCGATTGCCCCAGGCCGGGGCCGACGACGAGTACGTCTAGCGGGCTGTCGAACCAGTCATCGAGCGATTTGAACATCAGTTCCGGTTGCTGATAGTCGACCACCAGGCCGGGTGTGAGACTGGCGGCGTAGACTTTGCCCGCGCCTGAATGCAGTGCGGCGCGCGCCGCCAGCAGCAGCGCGCCGGTCATTCCGGCGGCACCGCCAAGCACGCCGACGTTGCCAAAATCACCTTTGTGGCTGTCGCGCCGTCGTGTCGGCAGGCGTAGCAGAATGCCCGCATCGAGGGCGGCTCCGTTGGTCTGCACGTCAGTATTCATCGGCAACTCCGGCTATTCTGGTCTATGCTGGTAGGGTAGCATCACAATCTGTTTATTGGGGTGAAATCATGGAAGCCACGAAAAACCTGAATCCGAATGGCGCGGAAATTCTGCCTTGCGTGGACGACGAAGTGTGTGAAATCACCACCTGCTCGGTGTGTGCCACAGAAATCCCGCCAGGGGCGGCGTTGAATGAGGAAAGTGCGGATTACATCCAGCATTTTTGCGGCCTGGATTGTCTGCAAATCTGGCAAAAGCAACCGGGTACGGCCTGAGTTCGCGCCGGATAGCGGTGAGGGCGGCAGCGTTTTCGGGTAAAATTCGCTTTTCCTCGACGCCCGTATTCGCACCATGTCCGACTTGCTCAAGCTGCGCGGTGGCGCTGCACTCTCCCGGTTTCGTCTCGATAAACTCGCGCTGGCATTGCCGGATTATCACTGCGAACAAGCGGTATTCTGGCACTTTGCCGAAGTCGCTGCGTCTCTTGATGTGGCGCAGCAGGCCACACTCACTTCCATCCTGACCTACGGTAGCCCGCTGCCGGACCCCACCGGCGGCACGCTGCTGCTGGCGACGCCTCGCCCGGGAACCATTTCGCCCTGGTCGTCGAAAGCCACCGACATTGCGCGTCATTGCGGGCTGGACGGCGTGAACCGTATCGAGCGTGGCACGGCGTTTTACTTTAACCGTCGTGATGGTGCTGCGCTGACCGAGGTCGATGTCGCGCGTATTGCGCCGCACATTCACGACCGCATGACCGAGGTTATCTTCACGCAGATGAATGATGTTCACGCGCTGTTCCGCCACCTGCCGCCCAAACCGCTTGCAACGGTGGCGATTCTGGAATCCGGTCGGGCTGCGCTGGTCGCCGCCAACAACGCGCTGGGACTGGCGTTGTCGGGTGATGAAATCGACTATCTGGTCGATAACTACACGCGCATCGGGCGCAACCCCACCGACGTCGAGCTGACCATGTTCGCGCAGGCCAATTCCGAACATTGCCGCCACAAGATTTTCAACGCAGCCTGGGTGATTGACGGCGAAGCGCAGCCCAATACCCTGTTCGGCATGATCCGCGAAACCCACGCGCAGCATCCCGAGGGTACGGTCGTGGCGTATTCGGACAATTCCTCGGTCATCGAAGGTGCCGAAGTGGCGCGCTTTTACCCGGCAGCGGATGGCCAGTACGCGCACCATCGCGCGCTCACCCATATTTTAATGAAAGTGGAAACGCACAATCACCCGACTGCGATATCGCCGTTCCCGGGTGCTGCCACCGGTGCCGGTGGCGAGATCCGCGACGAGGGCGCGACCGGTGTCGGGTCCAAGCCCAAAGCCGGATTGAGTGGATTTTCGGTATCCAATCTGGCGATCCCGCAGGCGCTGCAGCCGTGGGAAACCGAGGCTTACGGCAAACCCGAGCGCATCGCGTCGGCACTGGACATCATGATCGATGGCCCCCTCGGTGCAGCCGCGTTCAACAACGAATTTGGCCGGCCTAATCTGACCGGCTATTTCCGCACGTTTGAAGAGCGTGCGGCGGGCGAGATGCGCGGCTACCACAAGCCCATCATGCTGGCGGGCGGAGTTGGCAATATTGACGCCACGCATTGTTTCAAGGCGCAGTTTGCCGCCGGTACGCTGCTGATTCAGCTGGGCGGGCCGGGCATGCTGATCGGCCTGGGTGGCGGTGCGGCGTCGAGCATGGATACCGGCTCGAATGCCGAGAATCTGGATTTTGACTCGGTGCAGCGTGGCAATCCGGAAATGCAGCGGCGCGCGCAGGAAGTCATTGATCGCTGCTGGCAGCTGGGCGCAAACAATCCCATCCTGTCGATTCATGACGTTGGCGCAGGCGGCATTTCCAACGCGCTGCCTGAGCTGGTGGACGGTGCCGGGCGTGGCGCTACGTTTGAATTGCGCGACGTGCCGCTGGAAGAATCCGGCATGTCGCCGCGTGAAATCTGGTCGAATGAATCGCAGGAGCGTTACGTGTTGGCGATTGCGCCCGACAACCTGGTGCTGTTCCAGGCGATGTGTGAACGCGAGCGCTGCCCGTTTGCCGTGGTCGGCACGGCCACCGAGGCGATGCAATTGACCGTCACCGATCGTCTGCTGTCCGATACACCGGTCGATATGGCGATGTCGGTGTTGCTCGGCAAACCGCCGCGCATGACGCGTGAGGTGCAACGCGTTAAACGCGATCTGCCGGGGCTTGATGTTGACGCGATGGACTTGCGCGACGCCGCGCTGCGCGTGCTGCGGCTGCCGACGGTGGCGTCCAAATCCTTTCTGATTACCATAGGTGACCGCACGGTGGGCGGGTACACCGCGCGCGACCAGTTTGTCGGGCCGTGGCAGGTGCCGGTGGCGGACGTGGCGGTGACGACCATGGGCTATACCAGCCAGAGCGGCGAAGCGTTTGCACTGGGCGAGCGCGCGCCGATTGCGCTGATTGATCCGGCGGCGTCCGGGCGCATGGCGGTGGGCGAGGCACTGCTCAACCTGGCGGCAGCACGGGTGGAAAAAATCGGCGACGTCAAACTGTCGGCCAACTGGATGGCGGCAGCGGGCTTCCCCGGCGAAGATGCTGCGCTGTACGATACGGTCAAGGCGGTCGGGCTGGCACTCTGCCCGGCGCTTGGTATCAGCATTCCGGTGGGCAAGGATTCGCTGTCGATGCGCAGTGTCTGGGATGACAACGGCGAGAAAAAGGCGGTGACCGCACCCCTGTCGCTGATCGTGACGGCGTTTGCACCGACGCCGGATGCAGCCGCCACGCTCACACCGCAATTACGCACTGATCTGGGCGATACCGACCTGATCCTGATCGACCTCGGTTGCGGGCGCAACCGGCTGGGCGGTTCGGCGCTGGCGCAGGTATACAAGCAGATCGGCAATCATTGCCCCGATCTTGATCGTCCTGCGCAGCTCAAAGCGTGTTTTGACACGCTGCAGGCATTGAATGCGGCCGGAAAACTGCTGGCCTATCACGATCGTTCCGACGGTGGCCTTTGGGCAACGCTGTGCGAAATGGCGTTTGCCGGGCATTGCGGCGTCACCATCGATACCGATGAATTGTGCCTGGATCGGTTCCGTGTGGAGATTGAGCAGGAGGGGATGGACGAGGACGCTGAAATCATCCATGAGCATGAAACCTACAGCAGCCGTGCGTTTGGCGTGCTGTTCAGTGAAGAACTCGGGGTCGTGTTGCAGGTACGCCGCGCCGATACCGGCAGCGTGATGAATGCGTTTATCGACGCCGGGCTGCGTTCCGAGTTTCATGTCATCGGCAGCGTCAACCGTACGGACCGGATTGAAGTGATGCGCAACGAGCAGATGATTCTCGACTTCAGCCGCGTCGAATTGCAACAGGCGTGGTCGGATACCAGTTATCAGATTCAGCGTTTGCGCGACAATCCGGCGTGCGCCGACAGTGAGTTTGCGCAACTGCAAAATACCGCCGACACGGGGCTGTTCGCCCGGCCTGGCTTTGATCTCAACGACAATATCTGCGCGCCGTTCATCGGCAAGGCACGACCCCGCATCGCGATCTTGCGCGAACAGGGCGTGAATGGTGAAGTGGAAATGGCGGCCGCGTTCGACCGTGCCGGGTTTGACGCTGTGGACGTGCACATGAGCGACATCATCAGCGGCCGCGTGGTCTTGAGCGCATTTCGCGGGCTGGCGGCGTGCGGCGGGTTTTCGTATGGTGATGTGCTGGGCGCGGGCGAGGGCTGGGCCAAGTCGATTTTGTTCAATCCGCGTGCGCGTGACCAGTTCGAGGCATTTTTTGGCCGTGCCGACAGCTTTGCGCTCGGCGTGTGCAACGGCTGCCAGATGATGAGCAACCTCAAATCCATCATTCCAGGTGCGCAGCACTGGCCGAAATTCACCCGCAATCAGTCGGAGCAGTTCGAGGCGCGCTTCGTCATGGTTGAGGTGCCGGACAGCCCGTCGATTCTGTTTGATGGCATGGTTGGCAGTCAGATGCCAGTGGTGGTGTCGCACGGCGAAGGTTACGCCAATTTCAGCCAGACCGGCGACGCCAGCCAGGTGATCGGCGCGCTGCGCTACATCGATAACGCTGGCAAAGTGACCGAAACCTACCCGATGAATCCGAACGGTTCGGCGCAGGGTCTGACCGGCGTGACCACACCGGACGGTCGTTTCACCCTGATGATGCCGCATCCCGAGCGGGTGTTCCGCAGCGTGCAGCATGCCTGGCACCCGGACGGCTGGGGTGAGGACGCGCCGTGGCTGCGCCTGTTCCGCAATGCGCGCAAGTGGGTGGCATGAGTACGCCAGTGATCCCGATTCACCGCTTTAACGCCGACCAGCTGGCGGCGCGCGACCGGGAGATGGCGCTTGACGACAGCCACTGGTACAGCGAGGACGAACTCGACGAACTCGACGAGCGCGACCCGTTGCTGGCGGCACGTATCGCCCAGCGCCAGGCACGCATCGAGCGGCTGCGACCGTATCAGGCGAGCGGCGAAGCGCCGCCACTGACCGAGGCGGCGCTGATCGAGGTGCTGGAAGAGGCGCGGCATATTCTGCTGCGTGATGGGGGCGACCTGGCGCTGGTGGCAATTGAGGGCAGCGTGGTGCGGGTGCGGCTGAAAGGCGCGTGTGTGGGCTGTCCGAATGCCATGCTCGACCTGAAAAATGTGGTCGAAAAAATTGTCCGCCGTACCTTTCCGCAAGTGACTGAAGTGCAAAATACCTACTGACATGAGCGTAAAGGTATTCAGCCTGAAAGACGTGCCGGAAGATGAGGCCATCGAGGTGCGTGATTTACTGACAGCGCATCAGCTAGCGTTTTTTGAAACGCCGGCGGGCAACTGGGGGATTTCCGCCCCGGCCATCTGGATCAATGACGCGCAGCACGCGGCGCGCGCCCGCAGCCTGATTGATGTGTATCAGCAGGAACGGGTCCAGCGCATCCGCGCCGAATATGCGCAGCTTAAACAGCTCGGCCAGCAGCGTACCTGGATCGACGTCATCCGTGATCATCCAGTGCGCTTCATGGTCTATGTCGCGGTGATCGCGCTGGTGCTGTATTTTTCTACCAAACCGTATCTGGATATTGGCAAATAAGGGGAAACGATGGGGAAAAATCGGCTGGAAGCCTTTAGTGACGGCGTCATCGCCATTATCATCACCATCATGGTGCTGGAACTGAAAGTCCCGCACAGCACTGAATTCTCTGCATTGATTCCACTCCTGCCGGTATTTCTGAGCTACGTGCTCAGCTTCATCTATGTTGGCATTTACTGGAACAATCACCACCACATGCTGCATGCAGTACAGAGCGTTAATGGCATGGCGTTGTGGGCGAATCTGCATCTGCTGTTCTGGCTGTCGCTGATCCCGTTTGTGACCGGCTGGATGGGTGAAAACCATTTTGCGCCGCTGCCGGTTGCGCTCTACGGCGGGGTATTGCTGATGGCGGCAATTGCCTATTACATCCTGGCGCAAGTTCTGGTCCATCAGCATGGCCGCAACGCAGCTTTGGCCCAGGCACTGGGCAGCGATTTCAAGGGCAGGCTGTCGATTGTGTTTTATCTGCCGGCGATTCCGCTGGCCTTTGTCAATGAGTGGCTTGCGCTCGGGATTTACGCGCTGGTGGCAGTGATGTGGTTCATTCCGGATCGACGCATCGAGACCCGTGTGCATGACTGAATCATGCTGACCTGGCTGGAAGCGGATCAGCCATTTCCGCCGATCCAGCAGGCTTTGACCGAGCCCGCCGGGTTGCTGGCGGTGAGCGCCACGCTGACCACGACACGTCTGCTGGCAGCGTATCGGCGGGGCATATTTCCCTGGTATAACCCCGGTGACCCGGTGCTGTGGTGGAGCCCGGATCCGCGCATGGTGCTGTTTCCGGCCGAACTGCGGATTCAGCGCTCGCTGCTCAAGGTGATGCGCAAACAGCCGTATGAAATCCGCGTCGACACTGCGTTTCGTGCGGTCATGACAGCCTGTGCTGCGCCCCGTGCAGGGCAGGCAGGCAGCTGGATCAATGACGATATGATCGACGCCTATTGCCAGTTGCATGCATTGGGTGTGGCGCACAGCGTCGAGGCCTGGCGCGATGGTGTACTGGTGGGTGGCTTGTATGGCATCGCGTTGGGGCGGGCGTTTTACGGCGAATCGATGTTTGCGCGCGCGCCAGACGCGTCAAAAATAGCCTTCGTGCGGCTGGTGCGGCAATTGCAGCGCTGGGATTTTGGCATGATTGATTGCCAGATGAACACCGCCCACCTGGCGCGTTTTGGTGCGCGCGAGATTCCGCGTACAGACTTCATCGCCCGGCTGGAATCCTTGGTAAACTTGACAGCAGTGCCCCCACCCTGGCGCTTTGACCATGACCCAGCTGAATGATTTACCGCTTGCGCGGCTGCAGTTTTACCTGACGTCGCCGTATCCGTGCAGTTACCTGCCCGGGCAAACCGCCTGTTCGCAGGTGGTTACGCCTGCGCATCTGGTCGACAGCCAGGCTTACAGCGAATTGATCCAGGCGGGTTTCCGCCGCAGCGGGCTGTTCACCTATCGGCCGCAGTGCGGGCAATGCCAGGCGTGTACGCCGGTGCGTGTGGTCGTCGCGGATTTTCAGCCCAACCGTACTCAGCGTCGCACGGGTAGCCGCAATGCTGCGCTGGTGGCCACGCCACAAGTCCCGCATTTCAGCAGTGCGCATTTTGATCTGTACCGGCGCTATCAGAGTGCGCGCCACCCCGGCGGCGGCATGGACCACGACGACCGCGAGCAGTACACGCACTTTCTGGTGCAAAGCAATGTCGACACCTATCTGGTGGCGTTTCACGAGGGCGACACGCTGCGCATGGTGAGCCTGATCGATCAGGTAGCCGACGGCCTGTCGGCGGTGTACACGTTCTACGATCCGGACTTGCCACAACGCAGCCTGGGGGTTTACAACGTGCTATGGCAGATCGAACTGGCGCGCAGTCTGGGGCTGCCGTATGTCTATCTGGGCTACTGGATTGCGGGCAGCCGAAAAATGGCCTACAAGCGCCAATATCAACCATTACAGGGATTGTTTGATGGACATTGGCGAGCCTTCGACCCGGCGCAGACTTGAACCGCTGTGCGACCAGATCAGTCGTCAGCAGGTTGGTGCGGTGATCCACGCGTTTTACGACAAGCTGCGTGCCGATGCACAGCTGGCGGGTTTTTTTAGCGGGATCGATGACTTCGCGCCACACGAAGCGCACATCGCCGATTTCTGGTGGATCGCCATGGGCGGCAAGCCAGACACGCCGCGCCAGTTCGACATGCTCGGGCTACACCGCGCCATGTCTTTGAGCGCGGCCGATTTTGACCGCTGGCTGGCGCTGTTTGGCGAGACGCTGGCGGAAAAATTGCCCGCCGAGTCCGCCAGGCTCTGGCTACAGATGGCCGAGGGCATAGGCACCAATCTTAAGCGTTACACGCTCTAGTTCAATGACACGCAATTTGCGCGGGCTGGGGGGCTTGTTGGCATTGGCGGGGCTGGCTTTGCTTGCCTTGCTGCTGTCTGACCGCATCGTGGCGGAATTGGCGACCGCGCAGTCGATGCTGTCGCTATGGCTGGCGTGGAAGATATTCATTGCGGTGCTGGTTGCGGCTGCGCTGTTTTATCTGTGGTACCTGCGTCGCCAGCCTGCGGTCAACGTGACATACGTAGCGCCTGAATGGCGACTTTCATTGTGGTTCAGCGTGCTGGCCGGATTGATTCTGCTGACGGTCTGGCAGGTGCATCAGGACAGCGAGCGCAGCCAGCTGGCAGAGGCGCGCGTGAGCCAGTCTTATGAAGTGCTGTACCGCAGCGAAGTCCTGTGGGCGCAAGTGCAGCAACTGGTGTATGCGGTATCACAGCCGGGCAGCCGGTCGGGTATGGTGGCACCGGTTTCGGGTACGGATATCGAGACCAGCCTGCGTGAACTACGCCAACTGACACGGCCTTTTCCGACGCTATACAGCAGGCTGGAAGCAATCAACCAGCAATTCAGTGCGCTTTTCAGCCCGTCACAAAATGGTGTAAGCGAAACGCAGCTGACCACTGTTCCGGGGCAGGCAATGGCGGCGTTGCGTGAACAGTTGTTGCTGTTCCAGGGTGAGCAGCGTTTGCAGTTGCAGCGCGATTTGGGTGAGCGTAACAGCGCGCGCAATGCGGTATCGGCGACGGTACAAATGGGATCGGTATTGTTGTTGGGAATCCTGTTGTTTGCCGGTTATCTGCTGCGGGTCAATTTGCTGCGCCAACGCCAGCATCAACAGGAGCTGGAAAAAAGTGTGGATCTGCGCACCGTACAGTTGCGCAAGGAAGTGCAGCGGCACCAGGCGGCGCGCGAACTGATGCAGACCAGCGAAGTGAAATTCCGTACCCTGACTGAAACCACGGCGGCGGCGATATTTATCTATCAGGGCGACCATATCGTTTACGCCAATCCTGAAGCCGAACGCATCAGCGGTTACAGCGCCGCAGAGTTGTGCAAAATGCAGTCCTGGGGGCTGGTGCATCCGGATTTTCGCGAGCAAACACAAAGGCTGGCGGCGGCACGCATGGCGGGGCAAGCGGTACCGAAGCGTTATGAGTTCCAGATTTTGACGCGCACCGGAGAAGCGCGCTGGCTTGATTTCACCGCTGGCGTCATCCCCTATGAAGGCCAACTGGCCGGGCTGGGAACCGCCTACGACATTACCGAACGCAAGCAGCATGAAGCGACCCTGGCGCATCTCGCGACACACGACAGCCTGACCGGCCTGCCGAACCAGACATTGGCACTGGAACGGCTGCGCAGCGCCATCAGTGACGCCAGGCGCCACCACAAAATGATCGCTGTGGTGCAGCTCAATCTGAAGCGATTTCGTGCCATTAACGACAGCCTGGGACAAGACGCCGGTAACCAGGTTCTGCAACAGGTAGCACAGCGGCTGGCCGGATTGATGCGCGAGGCGGACACGCTGGCGCGCCCGGACAGTGATAAGTATCTGGTGCTGTTGCCGGATCTGCTCTATCCCGGCGAGGCGGCCAGTCGTGTACAACAATTGCTGGGTGCTTTCGAGACGCCGCTGGTGGTGGCAGGCAGTGAAGTGTTCCTGGCAGCCTGCGCGGGCGTGAGTTTTTATCCAACGGACAGCGAGGATGCTGACACCCTGCTGCGTCACGCAGCGACGGCACTGAACCGCGACAGCACTGCCGACAGCAACGCGCTCAGTTATTACAGCACGGGCATGTTTGAGCAGGCGTCGCGTCGGCTCGCACTGGAAGCGTCGTTGCACCGCGCGCTGGAGCGCGATGAATTGCTGCTGCACTATCAGCCGAAACAGCAAATATCGAGCGGCAAGATTGAGTCCGGCGAGGCGTTGCTGCGCTGGCGCCATCCTGAATACGGCATGGTGTCACCGGTTGATTTCATTGCCATGGCCGAGGAAGTCGGGCTGATTTTGCCGATCGGAGAATGGGCGCTCCACAGTGCCTGCCTGCAAGCGAAACAGTGGCTACAATCTGGCCAGCCGGTTTGTGTGGCGGTGAATGTGTCAGGCGTGCAGTTTGCCAGCCATGACATCGTCGCACAGGTCAGCCATGCGCTGGACGAGGCCGGGTTGCCTGCGCACCTGCTGGAACTGGAAATCACGGAAAGTGCTCTGATCGGCAATCTGGGTGATTCGGTCACCAAACTCAATGCGCTCAAGGCGCTTGGCATCAGCCTGGCGCTGGATGATTTTGGCACCGGTTATTCGAGCCTGAGTTATTTACGCCATCTGCCGGTGGATAGTCTCAAAATTGATCGCAGTTTCGTCGTCGACATGGTCGAAAATACGCACAGTCTGGCGATCGTGACAGCCATTATCGGGCTCGCGCATGGCCTCAATCTGCATGTCGTCGCCGAAGGCGTGGAAACCGAGGCGCAATACCAGCTATTGCAGCGCTTGGGCTGCGATACGATCCAGGGCTATTACATCAGCCGCCCGATTGCCGCCGCCGCGTTCAGTGCGCTCGTCGCGGGGGCGTGAGGTGGGCAAGATCGCGCTGGCGTGTCTGGCGGCATGGCTATTGTCGGGATGTATGGGGAGCGTGAATGTGAAGGACAGGGCGCAGATACTGAACCGCTTTGAAGTGCTGGCGCAGGATGACCGGGTGCGGTTTGAGCCGGGCGCACAGACGCAGGCCGAGCGCGTGGCCAGTTTGCTGCCAGCCGCGGTGGCGCAGGTTGAGGCAGCGCATTACCGACCCTTTGTCGGGGCGGTACGCATCTATGTGTGCGGGACTGAGGCGTGTTTCAAACGGCTGGTCTATACCCCCAATCTGGCCGCCGCCGTGGTGCCGGAAAACCGCCTGATCCTGTCGCCGCGCCTGTTCATGCAAGAGACGCAACGGCTCAATCCGATTCTGGTGCACGAGCTGTCGCATCTGCATCTGGGTTTGCAAATCGGCCATTATGACCACTCGGTACCGATCTGGTTTCACGAAGGGCTGGCGACGCTGGCGGCGGCGGGCGGCGGCGCGGAATATGCCAGCGACGACGATGCCATTGCCGCCATCAAGGCCGGGCACCAGATCATGCCGGCGGTGCGCGATAGCGCCATCAAGCGCCACCGCGCCGAAGACTGGGGCTTGAACATCCACGTGTTTTATCGCCAGTCGTGGCGCATGGTGAGCTATTTGCGCCAGCTTGACGAAGACAAGTTTCGCCAGTTTTTGCTTGAATTGCAGGATAATGTCGACTTTGACATCGCCTTCAGTGACGCCTACACCAGCAGCGTTGCGCGTACCTTGCAAGGCTATTACGACACCCTACTTACGGCTCGATAACATGCGTCCATACCTCGATCTGATGCGCCACGTGCTTGACCACGGCACCCCCAAATCCGACCGCACCGGCACCGGTACCTTGTCGGTATTCGGCTACCAGATGCGCTTCGACCTGGCGCAGGGTTTCCCGCTGGTCACCACCAAAAAATGCCATTTGCGCTCAATCATTCACGAGTTGCTGTGGTTTTTGCAGGGCGATACCAATATCCGTTATCTGACCGAAAACGGCGTGCGCATCTGGGACGAATGGGCTGACGAAAACGGCGACCTGGGGCCGGTCTACGGCAAACAGTGGCGCAGCTGGCCCACGCCAGACGGCGGCCATATTGACCAGATTGCGCGCGTGCTGCACGACCTCAAACACAACCCGGATTCGCGCCGCATCATCGTTTCGGCGTGGAACGTGGCCGAACTGGATCAAATGGCGCTGGCACCATGCCACGCGTTTTTCCAGTTTTATGTCGCCGACGGCAAATTGAGCTGTCAGCTGTATCAGCGTAGCGCCGATATTTTTCTCGGCGTGCCGTTCAATATCGCCAGCTATGCGCTGCTGACGCTGATGCTGGCACAGGTGAGCGGCCTCAAGCCTGGCGATTTTGTGCACACGCTGGGCGACGCGCACCTGTATACCAATCACCTCGATCAGGCGCGCGAGCAACTCAGCCGCACGCCGCGGGCGCTGCCGAGCATGCGCCTGAACCCGGCGATAAGCGACCTGCTGGCATTTAAATTCGACGATTTCGAGTTGCTGGATTACGACCCCTATCCGGCAATCAAAGCGCCGGTGGCGGTCTAAATGAAGCCGTCTAAATGAACCTGCCAGTGTGGTCGGATCACGTTAAATCGCTGGTTGGCATATTTGCCATTCTCAACCCGCTAGGCGTGATTCCGGTTTACCTCAGCCTGACCAGCGACCGGAATCCGGCAGAAATGCGCCGTATCGCGCTTAAAACCGCAATTGCTGTCGCCATCATTCTGATTCTGGCAGCATGGATAGGGGACAGCCTGCTGGGGTTTTTCGGCATTGGTCTGCCCGCGTTTCGTATCGCCGGGGGCTTGCTGGTGTTGCTGATTGCGATTGCCATGTTCCACGCCAAAACCAGTCCAGCGCGGCAGACCGCAGACGAGCGTGCCGAAGCCGAATCCAAGAATGATATTTCGGTCGTGCCGCTGGCGATTCCACTGCTGGCCGGGCCGGGCGCCATCAGCCTGGCGATTGTCGATGCGCATCAGGTCGGGGGCTGGCCAGACAAGCTGATTTTCAGCGTTGGCATCATTGGCATTGCCGCACTGGTCTGGCTGGTGTTGCGTCTGGCGGAGCCGATCGGCGCGCGGCTTGGCACGGTCGGCTTGAATATCGGCACGCGCGTGATGGGCTTGATTCTGGCGGCGATGGCGGTGCAGTTTATTGCCGATGGCCTGCTGGTGCTGTTTCCGGGTTTGTCGCGTTGACCCGGACTGCTCAGGATTGCAGGCGGGTAGGGTGTCAATAAGCGGAGCGCATTGCACCGTAGCAGGCGGCGCAATAACGATTGCGCCCTACACGTGATTTTAGGGTTGAACGGGCGGCGGGTTGAGCGCCTTGAGGATTTGCGTTACATCGCCCGAGGCCAGCGAAGCCGGTTGCGGTCCCTCGATTTTGGTATCCGCCCAGTCCACCATTGCGGCACTGATGAACGAAACCAGGGTGGCCAGGGCGAATACCAGCGCGCCGCGCGTCATGCCCTTGCCGATGTCGTTGTCGTCCAGCCAGCGGTTGATAAACCAGGCCGCGACAAAGAAGGCCAGGGTCGAAATAATCAGACTTGTCATCATTTAACTCGCTCAAATTGTCATTAGGAATACGATGCAACCGACCCACCCACGCATAGCACTGATTGCCGCACTGGCGCAAAACCGCGTCATCGGCGTCAACAATACGCTGCCCTGGCGCTTGCCGGAAGACTTGCAGCATTTCAAGGCGCTGACCCTCGGGCATCACATTCTGATGGGGCGCAAAACCTTTGAATCCATCGGACGGGTGTTGCCCGGTCGCACCACGGTCATCGTGTCGCGTACTGGCTATAACGCACCAGCAGGCTGTTTGGTTACAGCTTCAATTGCGGCGGCGCTCGATGCCTGTGCGGGCGATGCCGAAGTGTTCTTCGTCGGTGGCGCGCAGCTTTACGCCCAGACCTTGCCCTTGGCGCAACGTTTATATCTGACCGAAATCCAGGCCGAATTTGACGGCGATGCCTGGTTCCCGGCGTTCGACCGCGCGGAGTGGGATGAAATCAGCCGCGCACCGCGCCACGACGCAGCCAGCGGGCTAGACTACGATTTTGTGATGTATCAACGCAGGGAGGCGGTACGATGAAAGCATTGCTGGTTCTGGTATTCAGTTTATTGGTGACGGCGACGTCAGCCAACGCAGCGCAAACCGAGCTGGAGTGGTATGGCCATTCGGCTTTCAAACTCACCACGCCCAGCGGCAAAGTGCTGTTGATCGACCCATGGATTACCAATCCCGCCAACAAGCACGGCAAGGCTGATCTGGCAGCGCTGACGCGCGTGGATTTGATTCTCATCAGTCATGGTCACTTTGACCACGTGGGCGACGCGGTGGCGATCGCCAAAACCACCGGCGCCAAACTGGTCAGCACCTTTGATCTGGGCAAGGCGCTGACCACCTACGCAGGCTACCCCAAGGCGCAGGCCGGGTTTGATACCCAGGGTAATGTCGGCGGCGAAATCAGCGTGCTCGACGGCGAAGTCAAAATCGCTTTCATTCCTGCCATTCACAGCTCGGCCATCATGGATGAAAACGGCAAGGATCTGCACCAGGGCGGCAACCCCGGTGGTTTCCTCATCATGGTGAAAAACGGTCCGACGATTTACCACACTGGCGATACCGACCTGTTCAATGACATGCGCCTGATTACCCAGTTTCACAAGGTTGACGTGATGCTGGCGTGCATTGGCGACCACTTCACCATGGGGCCGGACCGTGCCGCGCTGGCGACCAAACTGGTTGCGCCGCGTATCGTGATCCCGATGCATTACGGCACTTTTCCGATATTGAACGGCACCCCTGCCGAGTTCAAGGCGGCCTTGGCAAAAGATGGTGTGAAATCAAAGCTGGTGGTGATGCAGCCGGATGAGACGCTGAAATTCTAATCGTGCCATGAGCGCCACTCGCAAGCGGGATTTGCTGCTACTGATGTCGCTGATTGGCGGCCTGGCGCTGCTCAGTTCCACGCTGTCCAAGACGCCGGTGCTGCCGCTGTTTGCGCACGCGCTGGGCGCGACGCCGACGGAAATCGGCTGGATCGTGATGGCGTCGACGGTGCCGGGCATTCTCATCAGTTTTCCGGCCGGGGCGCTGTCGGATTATCTGGGCAAACGCGCGGTGATGCGTGCGGCGCTGGTGATTTTTGCCACTGCGCCGTTTTTATATCTGCTGGTGACGGACGTGACGCAGCTGATTGCGGTGCGTTTTTACCACGGTTTTGCCACGGCAATTTTCGGTACTGTGGCGACGGCGGCGATTGCGCAGCGTTACGTGGCAGACCGTGCCGCCAAACTTTCGGCGTTTTCATCGGCGACCATCGTCGGGCGCTCAATCGCCCCATTTCTGGGCGGCGCGCTGATTTCGCTGGCGAGCTTTCACATGGTGTACGTGGCGTGTGCGATCAGCGGCGTGCTGGCGTTGGTGTTGAGCCTGTGGCTGCCGGGTGAAACGGCACCCAGCGCTGCTAAACCGCAGCGGATAGCGTTTTTAGCCAGCCTGCGCGCGGTGCTGGCGAACCGCTACATTCTGGCGACCAGCGGTGTCGAGGCCGCGCTGTATCTGGTGTTCGGCGCGGTCGAGGCGTTTCTTGCGCTGTACGCCGCCAGGCTGGGCATCCCGGCCTGGCAGATCGGCGTTATTCTCGGTGCGCAGTTGCTCAGTATTGTGTTACTCAAGCCAGTTATGGGCATGGTGTCGGATAAGGCCGGGCGTGAACGGGTGATTATTCCCGGTCTGGTGCTGGCGGCTTTGAGCGTGCTGTTGCTGCCGGTCTGGGCCAGCCTGTTCGGGCTGATTGTGCTGATGTCGGTGTTTGGCATCGGCTTTGCGGCGGTGAGTTCGTCCACTTCGGCGCTGGTGGCGGATTTAACCAGAAACGGCGCATTTGGCGCATCCATGGGCGTGCTGAGCACCATCATGGATGTCGGTCAGGCCATCGGCCCGGTGCTCACTGGCTGGATGATTGGGCGCTACGGCTATGCGGCGGCATTCGTGCTGCTGGCGCTGATTCTGCTGCTCGCGGCGGGGGTGTTTGCCGCGCTGGCCTGGCAACGTCGTCGGGCGCTGGCGTGAACTTTCCGGGTAGGCGGGAGTCATCCGAATGTTATTGGCTGCATGTTAAACTTCGTGCCGGATGAAAACCCTGATTAAACTCATCACCGTGTGGTTGTTGCTGTTCGCCGTGCCCGCCCAGACGCTGGCGGCGGTGGCGATGATGGCGTGCGCGCCGCAGTCGGCCATGCCTGCGCAGATGCACATGGATCATGCCGAGCACGCGAACATGGCGGCCATGCCGTGCTGTCCGGATGAGTCCAAGCCCAGCTCACAGCCGGTTAAGCAGTGTGCCGCCTGTGCGGCGTGCTGCATCGGTGTGGCGATGACGGCAGTGCCGGTCGGCATGCCTGCCCCGACGCTGTTTGTCAGCAGCCTCAGCCCAGCCTGCCGCGTTTCATTTCACAGCTTTGTTTCTGCTACGCCTGAACGTCCCCCGCAAATCGCCTCGATTTCGTAGCCACGCCTGCGTGCTGAATGGCGCGCAGCCCTGTTGACTGGAACACGAGGTGTACCATGAAAATCCGAATCGTTTTAACACTGCTCACGTGCTGTGCAGTGTCGAGCAGCGCGCTGGCGGCTTTGCCCGACCCGGCGGACGCTAGCGTTGCAGTTCCTGCACCGCAGTATGTTTCACCCTTGACCGATTACAGTGCCATGCCGGATAGCAGTACGCCGGATAAAAACTGGCGCGCCGCCAACGCCGACGCCGCGCAGCAGGACAGCATGGCGGGCATGGATATGTCTGGCATGGATATGTCGCACGACGCGCCCGCCAAGCCAGAAATTAAACCTGAGTCCAAGCCTGCTGTCCCCGCCATGCCTGCTGGTATGGATAGGTCCGGTCACGGCGGCCATTCCCATTCACACGGAGGCAGCGCGCCATGATGCCGATGAATCGAAATCTGGTTTGGTTGCCGCTGGTCGCGGTGCTGGGCGGTTGTGCGAGTTTTTCAAAGGATGGCGGTCTGGATTCGGTCGCGCAGCTGACGCAAACCCGTCTGGACAAGTCGCTTCAGCCGCTGCGTAATGCCGCCGATGCGCAGGCGATTGAAACGCAGGTGCAAGCCTTGCTGGCAAAGCCATTGACAGCCGACAGCGCGGTGCAGATTGCGCTGTTGAACAATCGCGGTCTGCAGGCGGCTTATGCGGAGCTGGGGATCGCCGAAGCCGATGTGGTGCAAGCCGGTCGGCTGCAAAATCCGCGCTTTGATTTCAAGCACGTGACGCAGGGCGCCGACACGATGATCGAGCGCACGTTTACCGTCAATCTGCTGAATCTGATCATGCTGCCGCAAGCCAGCCGGCTGGAGCGCCAGCGGTTTGCCATCATCCAGCTGGCGG
>DZDB01000026.1 GCA_022736605.1 Sideroxydans lithotrophicus | reverse complement strand
TTTTATTTTGTGCAGCAGAAATTCACTTATGTTGGCGCTTACTGGTTTGGATTGAGGCTGTGCATGTAAGTCCCGCCAAGTGTATAATTTTCGTTTGTTATTTCGTGGCAGTAATCATGGGCGGTCTCACTCTCTACGACAAACTCTGGCAATCGCATCTGGTACATGAAGAGCCGGATGGTGCAACGCTTTTGTATATTGATCGTCATCTTGTGCATGAGGTAACAAGCCCGCAGGCTTTTGAGGGCTTGCGACTTGCAGATCGTCAGCCATGGAGGGCGTCTGCTGCAGTGGCTGTGCCGGATCACAATGTGCCAACGACGCAGCGTAGCGCGGGCATAGCCGACCCAATTTCTCGTCTGCAGGTAGAAACGCTGGATGCGAACTGCAAAGAATTCGGCATAATTGAATTCAAGATGAATGACGTACGCCAGGGCATCGTGCACGTGATTGGTCCTGAAGAGGGGCTGACATTGCCTGGCATGACGGTGGTGTGCGGGGATTCTCATACCAGTACGCATGGCGCATTTGGTGCTTTGGCATTTGGTATTGGCACATCAGAGGTAGAGCATGTGCTGGCAACGCAATGCTTGGTAGCGAAAAAATCCAAAGCGATGCGTATCAATGTCAATGGTGAGCTTGGGCTGGGTGTGACCGCTAAAGACGTGGCATTGGCGATTATCGGTGCAATCGGTACTGCGGGTGGCAATGGTTACGCCATTGAGTTTGCTGGCTCTGCAATTCGTGGGTTGAGCATGGAAGGTCGTATGACCTTGTGCAATATGGCGATTGAAGCGGGTGCGCGTGCCGGCATGGTGGCTGTTGATGAGAAGACAATTGAATATGTGCGAGGGCGTCCGTTTTCGCCCACAGGCGAGATCTGGGCGCAAGCTGTGCGCTGGTGGCAAACATTGGTTTCAGATGTGGATGCAGTATTCGACCAAGAAGTGAATCTGGATGCCGTAGCAATTGTGCCTCAAGTGACTTGGGGTACTTCGCCTGAGATGGTCACCACTGTAAATGGCCGCGTGCCCGATCCAATGCAGGCACCTTCTGATGTTAAACGTCAGGATTGGGAACGTGCATTGACCTATATGGGACTGACAGCCAATACTCGTATTGAAGATATTGCTGTTGACAAGGTATTCATCGGTTCTTGCACCAATTCTCGGATTGAAGACCTGCGTGCTGCTGCTGCAGTCATCAAGGGGCGTAAAAAAGCCGCCAGCGTCAAATTGGCGATGGTGGTGCCCGGCTCGGGATTGGTGAAGCAACAGGCGGAACAGGAAGGGCTCGACAAGGTGTTTCTTGATGCCGGTTTTGAGTGGCGCGATCCCGGCTGTTCCATGTGTCTGGCGATGAATGCCGACCGACTGGAACCGGGCGAGCGTTGTGCGTCGACCTCCAACCGTAACTTCGAGGGGCGCCAGGGTCAGGGTGGGCGTACCCACTTGGTCAGTCCTGCGATGGCGGCAGCGGCAGCGCTGGCTGGCCATTTTGTTGACGTACGCAGTTTTTAATGTCGAAGGGTACCCGATGCATAAGGTAATTATGTCGGTCTCCGTCATGGCGCTACTGACGCTTTCTGCCTGCAACACTATGCATGGATTTGGTCAGGACGTGGAGAAAATGGGTGATTTGATCAAGCGGGCGGCTAACTAATGCGTGCTTTTACTTTATTTGATGGTTTGGTCATGCCAATTGACCGCGCCAACGTTGATACTGACGCGATTATTCCCAAGCAGTTTTTAAAGTCTATCAAGCGAAGTGGTTTCGGGCCCAACCTGTTTGACGAGTGGCGCTATCTCGATCATGGTGAACCCGGGCAGAATAATCTGGGGCGGCCGTTGAATCCCGATTTTGTCTTGAATCAGCCGCGCTACAAAGGTGCGCAGGTTTTGCTTGCGCGAGAAAATTTCGGCTGTGGTTCCAGTCGAGAGCATGCGCCCTGGGCGCTCGAAGATTACGGTTTCCGTGCGTTGATTGCGCCCAGTTATGCCGACATTTTTTACAATAACTGCTTCAAGAATGGTTTGCTGCCGATTGTGCTGGATGCGGCAATTATTGATCGTCTGTTCAATGACGTTGCTAATACACCTGGTTACAGTATTCGGATCGACCTTGCTGAGCAATTGGTGGTCACGCCATCGGACGATAGATTTGCTTTTGATGTGGATCCACATCGTAAATATTGCCTGATCAATGGGCTTGATGACATTGGCTTGACCTTGCAGCACGCCGACAAGATTCGTGCCTATGAGGTGCAGAGAAAGCTTGCTGCACCCTGGTTATTCAAATAAACCGCCACTACTTTACATAATTGCTCAGGCTGGGCAGTAGTGGTCTGTTATCTCGATCTAAATAGAAAGTATTTCCATGAAAATTGCAGTTCTGCCCGGCGATGGCATTGGTCCTGAAGTAGCCGCCCAAGCAGTTAAAATTCTATCCGCGCTTCATTCCGATGCCCTCCAGATTGAATTGGAACATGCTGCTATTGGTGGCGCAGGGTATGACGCTGCGGGCGATCCGCTACCCGCTGCTACATTGCAGTTGGCGCGCGATGCCGATGCCATATTGCTGGGCGCAGTGGGTGGGTATCAATATGACAAGTTGCCGCGCCCGATGCGTCCTGAGCAAGGATTGTTGCGCATTCGTAAAGAGCTCAATCTGTTTGCCAACTTGCGTCCGGCCAGTCTGTATCCGGAATTGGCTGATGCATCAAGTTTGAAGCCGGAGGTCGTGTCTGGACTGGACTTGATGATTGTGCGTGAGCTGACTGGTGATCTGTATTTTGGTCAACCGCGTGGTATCCACGTCAACGCCGCCGGTGAACGTGAAGGCTACAACACCATGCGCTACAGCGAATCGGAAGTGCGTCGCGTCGCACATATTGGCTTTCAGATTGCGATGAAACGCGGCAAAAAGTTGTGTTCGGTGGAAAAGGCCAATGTGCTTGAGACCAGCGAGCTCTGGCGCGAAGTCGTGATTGAAACCGCACAAGAGTACCCTGAAGTTGTGTTGTCGCACATGTATGTGGACAACGCTGCCATGCAGCTGGTGCGTAATCCCAAGCAATTTGATGTGATCCTTACCGGTAATATTTTCGGCGATATTCTGTCGGATGAGGCATCTATGCTTACTGGCTCGATTGGCATGCTCGGATCAGCTTCGCTGGATGAAAATCGCAAAGGGATGTACGAGCCGATTCATGGCTCGGCGCCGGATATCGCGGGGCAGGATATTGCTAATCCGCTGGCGACGATTTTGTCGGCTGCGATGATGATGCGTTACAGTTTTGGCTTGGATGAAGTGGCTGACCGGATCGAAAATGCGGTCAAAAAAGTGATCGGCCAAGGCCTGCGTACCGCTGATATTTATACCCCTGGCACACATAAAATCGGCTGCGCCGCGATGGGCGATGCAGTGCTGGCAGCACTTTAAATCATTAGATACTGGAGAGCAGCATGATGCGAGTGGGGATGGTTGGCTGGCGCGGCATGGTGGGGTCGGTGCTGATGCAACGGATGCGCGAAGCGCGTGATTTTGATGTCATTGATCCGGTATTTTTTAGCACATCGCAAATTGGTGGAAATGGTCCGGCGATCGGCAAGGAGGTGCCGCCCCTGAAGGATGCGCATAACATCGATGCGCTGCGTGAAATGGACGCCATCATTTCCACCCAGGGGGGTGAGTATACCGAGGCGGTGTTTGGCAAACTGCGTGCCAGTGGCTGGAAAGGTTACTGGATCGACGCTGCTTCCACATTGCGTATGGAATCCGACAGCGTCATTATTCTCGATCCAGTTAACAAGCAAGTCATTCAGGATTCACTGGCCAAGGGCGGCAAGAATTTCGTGGGTGGAAACTGCACGGTGTCATTGATGCTGATGGCGCTAGGTGGGTTGTTTGAAGCCAATATGGTGGAATGGATCAGCGCCATGACCTATCAGGCTGCGTCGGGCGCGGGTGCGCAAAATATGCGTGAACTGCTCAATCAGATGGGCGAGGCACACCGCGTGACCAAAAGCCTGCTGGATGACCCAGCATCGGCCATCCTCGATATCGATCGTGAAGTTGCGGGCACATTGCGCGACACCGCTTTCCCTACGTCCAACTTTGGTGTGCCGCTTGCGGGTAGCCTGATTCCCTGGATAGATAAAGATCTCGGCAATGGTCAGAGCAAGGAAGAATGGAAGGCGCGCGCAGAAACAAACAAGATTCTTGGCCGCAATCAGGACATGATTGCGATTGATGGCCTGTGTGTGCGCATTGGCGCGATGCGTTGTCATAGTCAGGCATTGACGGTGAAGCTCAGGCAGGATGTGCCGCTGGACGAAATTGAAGCCATTGTCGCTGCGCACAATGATTGGGTAAAAGTGATACCCAATGTGCGCGAAGCGAGCATGAATGAGCTCACACCAACCGCTGTCACCGGCACGTTGACCGTGCCGGTTGGCCGTATGCGTAAACTCCAGATGGGCGACAATTACCTGTCGGCATTCACCGTTGGTGATCAGTTGCTTTGGGGTGCCGCTGAACCCCTGCGGCGTATGTTGCGCATATTGGTGGAAGCTCGATGACTAAAAAATATGATATTGCCTTGCTTGGTGCCACGGGCCTGACTGGCGAGGCGATACTGGAGCACTTGACGGAACGCAATTTTCCGATAGGTAAACTTTACCTGCTATCGGCCAGCCTGTCGGTGGGGGACGAGATTTTCTTTCGCGGCAAAGATGTTGTTATCGAAGATGCCGAGCAATTCGACTTTGGCCGGGTTCAACTGGCACTGTTTGCGGCGGGCGCTGAGGCGGCAGCATATTTTGCACCCAAAGCAGTGGCTGCAGGATGCGCAGTAATTGATACCAGTCCACAATTCCGTCAGGATGAAGACGTACCTTTGGTGGTTACTGCAGTAAACCGTGATCGGATTCCCGGGTTTGTGGCGCGTCGTCTGATTGCCTGTCCCAATGCCGCCAGCACGCACTTGCTTATGGCGCTCAAGCCGATTCATGATGCCGCCGAGATTACGCGCGTCGATGTGGTGACCTATCAGGCTGTTTCAGGTACTGGAAAAGAGGCCATTACCGAGCTGGCGGATCAAACACGTGCCATATTCAATCTGACAGAAACTGAAAATAACGTGTATGCAAAACGTATCGCCTTCAACGTGTTGCCGCAAATCGGCGCACTACAGGCTAACGGTTACAGCAGTGAAGAAATGAAAATGGTGGATGAATTCCGCAAAGTGCTGGATGTCCCGTGTCTGGCGATCAATCCAACCACGGTGCGGGTGCCGGTGTTTTATGGTCATGCACAGGCGGTTCATATCGAGACAAAACGCAAGCTTGCTGCGCAGACTGCATCTGATTTGTTAAAGAATGCGCCGGGGCTGGTCGTTATAGATGCACAGGATGCGGATGCCGGCCCGACACCACTGGATGCGGCGGGGCTGGACGATGTAATGGTGGGGCGTATTCGGGATGCAATCGGAGTATCGAATGGGCTGAATCTGTGGCTAGTTGCAGATAACATCCGCGCTGGTTCGGCATTGAATTGCGTGAAAATTGCTGAAATTCTGGTTGAAAAATACCTGAATTAGGCGTATTTCTCTGAAGCGGCTTGAATAACAGAATATAACTACATGAAGTGCTTGGAAAAGTCTTCAGTAAAGAGGGATTGACATGATGCGAAAAAAAATCATAGCAAGTTGTCTTTCTGCCGGGGTGCTGATGCTGTCGCCGCTGGCCGCGCAGGCAGCTGGCCTGGGGAAGCTGTCGGTTAAATCGGCGCTGGGTCAGCCGCTGAATGCGGAAATCGAGCTGCTGGCGACTGACAAGGCAGAACTGGCGGCACTGACGGCGCGTATGGCGGGCAGTGACGCGTTTCGCAATGCCAAAATCGAGCCTGCTGCGGCACTCTCCAGTCTTAAATTTACTGTTGAAAAGAAAGCCGATGGTCGACCGGTACTAAAGATTACTTCCAGCAACCCGATCAACGACCCGTTCCTCGATATGCTGATTGAGCTTGACTGGGCCACCGGCCGGATGGTGCGTGAATATACTGTATTGCTTGATCCGCCCGGCTCAACCGACCTCAAACCGACATCACCATTGGGCGTAACTGCTGCCACCGCAGGCGCGTCTGGATCAGCCAAAAATGCGGGCATTATCAACGAGACCAAGCCAGCCGCTGGGGTGCCGTCTGCAGATAAGCTTGCAGGTGCACGTGCGCAGACCAAATTGGTCAAGACAGAAAGTACTGCCAGTCAGACTTACGGACCCGTCAAGCGCGGCGATACACTGGGCGCAATCGCGCGAAATAATCAGCTCGATGGTGTCAATCTGGAACAAATGCTGATTGGCATTTACCGTGAAAATCGCAAGGCGTTTGATGGCAACAATATTAACCGCTTAAAAACCGGTCAGATTTTGAAATTGCCGGATCAGCAGCAGGTAGCCGCCATCGCGCCGTCAGAAGCGGCGCGCGAAATCAAACTACAGGCGGCTGATTGGGAAAGCTACCGGCAGAAACTCGCGGGTGAAGTGGCCAAATCGGTTGCAGCCCCTGCCGCCAGCACACAGGCTGCAGGCAAGATCATGCCCAAGGTTGAAGACAAGGCTGGTCAAGGACAAACCGGCAAGGATGTACTCAAGCTATCTAAAGGTGAGGCACCCGCCGCAGGCAGAACGTCGACGGGAAAAGAGGGTAAAGCTGCCGTTGCATCGCAGGATAAAATAAATGCGCTGGAAGAAGATGCGATTGCCAAACAAGGCGCACTGAAAGAAGCCAACAGCCGCGTAGCTGCACTGGAAAAAAATATTCAGGACATGCAGCGTTTGCTGGAAATCAAGAATCAGGCGCTGGCTGAATTGCAGAAAAATGCCACTGGCAAACCTGTCAACGGTGTTGCGCCTGCGGCTCCAGCTACTGCCGTAGCGCCAGCGCTTAAACCGGCTGAGGCTGATAAGCCTGCTGTTGAGGCCGTCAAGCCTGCCGAAGTTGCCAAACCTGTTGACGCAGTGAAACCCGTGGCGCCCACCAAGCCAGTCGTGACGCCTGCCGCAGTGGCTGCAACGCCAGCCGCCACGCCGGAAACGGAAAAGTGGTATCAGAACATCAACCCATTGTATTTGGGTGGCGCTGCATTGGCTGTGCTGTTGGCAGCGTTGCTGGGGTTCATGATGCGCGGCAAACGCCGTCGTCAGGGGTTGTCGAGTTTTGAAGACAGCATCATGACCGGCAGTGATCTAAAAGCCAGTACGATCTACGGCACGCAGGGTGGTGCGGCGGTCAATACCAATAACAATACCTCATTCCTGACTGATTTTAGCCAGGCCGGCCTTGGCACTATAGACACGCATGATGTGGATCCGATAGCAGAAGCTGAGGTCTACATGGCGTATGGTCGCGATGCGCAAGCTGAAGAAATTCTCAAGGAAGCGCTGACTAAAGATCCGGCCCGGCATGAAATTCATCTTAAATTGCTGGAAATTTATGCTGCGCGTAAAAACTTGCCTGCATTTGAGTCGATCGCGACGGAGTTGTATGCGGGGCTGGGGGGTGAGATGACCCCGCTATGGGCGAAAGCGGCGGATTTGGGACGAAAACTTGATCCAAATAATCCGCTGTATGCAGAAACCGCTGGCACTGGCGGCGGAGCGGTTTCACATGCCGCGCCAGTCGCTGATGGCACCCATACTGCTGCCGCATCGGTGGTTGCCGCAGCGGGTATGGCAACGGTTGCGCTGGCGTCGCGCAGGCAGTCCGATGCTGCGGTTGACGATCCCGGCACGCACGCGACAGAAGCCGACCCGCTCGATCATGCACTGGACTTTGGTTCGGTCGCATCATCCGGGCAGTCCGGTTTTGATGGGGAAATAAATCAGCAGGGCATCATTGCAGAAGCTGTAGAAAAGCATGCCACACACGATGATTCCATCTTCCATGATCTCGACACGCTGATGGCGGAATCGAATACCGAAAGTGGTTTTGCTGGCTTCGATGTGCCAGCCCCGCAAGAAAAACAAATGACGGCCGAGCCAGCGATTCAACAATCAACAGAGCATGCTGACGATGGGCTTGATTTTGATTTTGATTTCCCCGAAGCCGCGCCTGATACAGCCGTTTCGAGTGCTGCTCCAGTGCTGGACTTCTCCGATATCAGCCTGGATTTGAATGACATTGGTGATATGGGTGATACCCATAGCATTGCTGAAAACCACGATGAACATGCTGACAGCTGGCATGAAGTCGCAACAAAACTGGATCTGGCGCGGGTTTATCAGGAGATGGGCGATACAGATAATGCGCGTGAAATACTGCGTGAAGTTGTTCAGGAAGGTGACGCGACCCAAAAAGCAGAGGCGCAGGTGTTGCTAGACCAGCTCGGTTGATGCACGCGTCTAACCTGCCCAGGATATCCTTCCAGATTCATCCAGCCACGGCTTTGCTGCTGTGGCTGTTTTTCGTTATATGGCTTGAGTTCGCGGCACCGTTTAGTTTGCTGGTTGCCGGGTTGATCTTGTTGCCGTGGCTGCAAATAGCAACCCGGATTCAGTTTCGACGCTATGTGCGCCGCAGCCGTTGGTTGTTGCTCAGTCTGCTACTGGTTTATGCATACGCCACGCCTGGTAATTTGGCCTGGCCAGCCCTAGGCAGCTTCAGCCCGGCTTGGCAAGGGCTGCAATATGGTTTGCTGCGTAGTGCACGCATGCTGCTCATGCTCGCTGCGCTGGCCATTCTCATGACCTATATCCATCGCCAACACCTGTTGGTGGGTTTGTATTGCCTGCTGTCTCCGCTCAAACAGCTTGGTATTCAGGTTGAACGCCTTGCCGTTCGGCTGTGGTTGACGTTGGATTATGCTGAAACCGCATTGGCCGCTACACACCCTGTGAGCTTTACTAAGCGTATGGCGGCGCTACGTGAGGGGGTGCCCATACCTACCGCAGCACCCGGCTGGATAGAATTGCCGGTCATGCGCGCGTCTCGTAGTGACTATGGTTTATTGATCCTGGTGGCTTGTGCGGGTGTGTTGTCATTGTGGTAAGAATCGCGCTGGGTATTGAGTACGATGGCAGCCGCTTTTGTGGCTGGCAAACACAAACTGCCGGATGCGGGGTGCAGGATGCGTTACAGCAAGCCTTGACGGTAATAGCCGGACATCCGATTGAGGTTGTGGCGGCTGGACGCACTGATGCGGGTGTGCACGCCACCCTGCAAGTGGTGCATTTTGATGCCGCCGTAGAGCGGCCAGACAGCGCCTGGGTACGGGGCGTGAACAGCTTTTTGCCAGACAGTGTGGCTGTGTTGTGGGCGCGACCTGTCACGACCGAATTTCATGCGCGTTTCAGTGCGCAGTCGCGCAGTTATCGTTATTTGCTGCTCAATCATCCTGTTCGACCGGCGATTGCTGCTGGCCGCATTGGCTGGTTTCACGCACCACTGGCGCTGGCACCGATGCAGGAAGCTGCGCTACTACTGCTCGGAACACATGATTTCAGTGCCTTCCGTGCCGCCGAATGCCAGGCAAAATCACCGATTCGTACATTGTATAGTCTGAGCGTTACACAAACTGGCCAGCAGTTTTGCTTCGACCTGAATGCCAATGCTTTTTTGCATCACATGGTGCGTAATATTGTCGGCGCACTGGTCTACGTTGGTAAGGGCAAACACCCGTCGGCATGGGTGGGCGAATTGCTGCAACAGCGCGATCGCCATCGCGCTGCGCCGACCTTTGCAGCTGATGGGTTATACTTGAATGCTGTGCGCTATGCGCCAGAATGGGCATTGCCAGACGCACAGCGTATTGATTTGTAGGCTTATTCCGACTGGCGTTATCAGCCATTCTTTTTTTCATTGAGTCCATCATGCGTACACGCACCAAAATCTGTGGTCTGACCCGCATTGACGACGCATTGCATGCTTCGTACTGTGGCGCAGACGCGATCGGGATGGTGTTTTATCCACCCAGCCCACGTCATGTCACGTTTGAGACCGCAGTAGCAATCAGCGCGGCGCTACCGGCTTTTGTAACGCGTGTGGCCTTGTTTGTCGATGCTGATTCGTCTGAAGTACGTGCCGTGCTAGATGGGCTGCGGCCGGATCTTTTGCAGTTTCACGGTGAAGAAACGCCCGCTTACTGTCGCCAGTTCGGCGTGCCGTATATCAAGGCAGTGCGCGTTCGCGCCGGTCTGGATTTGATACAATACGCGGCTGCTTATGCAGGCGCCCAGGGTCTGTTGCTGGATGCTTATGTGCCGGGACAGGCAGGTGGCACCGGACGGGCATTCGACTGGGAGTTGATTCCGGCGCAACTGCCGCTGCCCTTGATTCTGTCGGGAGGCCTGGAACCGGGCAACGTGCGCCATGCAATCGACACTGTGCGGCCTTGGGCGGTAGATGTTTCGAGTGGCGTCGAGGCCAGCAAAGGCATCAAGGATGCAAACAAGGTTGCGCAATTTATACAAGAGGCCAGTACATGAAAGTCGGTGAACTCCCGGATGAACACGGCCATTTCGGTCCTTACGGCGGCATCTTTGTTGCCGAGACGCTGATCGCAGCGCTGGATGCGTTACGCTGCGAGTACGAATTGGCACGCAAGGATACTGCGTTCATGGCAGAGTTTCGTTACGAGCTCAAGCATTATGTTGGTCGCCCTAGCCCGATTTATCATGCCAAACGCTGGTCTGAACACTTGGGTGGTGCACAAATTTACCTCAAGCGTGAAGACCTCAATCACACCGGTGCGCACAAGATCAACAACACCATCGGCCAGGCTTTGCTGGCGCGCCGAATGGGCAAAAAACGCGTGATTGCCGAGACCGGCGCGGGTCAGCACGGCGTTGCCTCTGCCACCGTTGCGGCGCGCTACGGCATGGAATGCGTGGTGTACATGGGTGCTGAAGACGTCAAACGCCAGTCGCCCAACGTGTATCGCATGAAACTGCTGGGTGCCACCGTGGTGCCTGTGTCGTCCGGTTCGAAAACCTTGAAAGACGCGCTCAACGAAGCCATGCGTGATTGGGTCACCAACGTCGAATCAACTTTTTATATTCTTGGTACCGCTGCCGGCCCCCATCCTTACCCGATGCTGGTGCGCGATTTTCAATCAGTGATTGGTGAGGAATGTCTGGTGCAAATGCCCGAAATGATGGGGCGCCAACCCGACGCTGTCATTGCCTGCGTCGGGGGTGGCTCGAACGCCATTGGTATTTTTTATCCTTATATCGGTCACCCGGGTGTGCGCCTGATCGGTGTTGAAGCCGGCGGCGACGGGATTGAGACAGGGCGGCATGCGGCGCCACTGTCGGCCGGTACCCCAGGCGTATTGCATGGCTTTCGCAGCTATTTGATGCAAGATGAAAATGGCCAGATCATCGAAACGCATTCGATCTCGGCCGGGCTGGATTATCCTGGTGTGGGTCCTGAACATGCCTGGCTCAAAGACAGTGGGCGTGCCGAATACGTTGCCATTAGCGACGACGAAGCGATGCAGGCGTTTCATGATTTATGCCGGTTTGAAGGCATTATCCCGGCGCTGGAAAGCAGCCATGCGCTGGCGCATGCTGCCAAGATGGCACCCGGCATGGACAAAGATCAGGTGCTGCTGGTGAATTTGTCCGGGCGCGGTGATAAGGACATCAATACCGTGGCGCAGATTTCAGGGATCGTGCTATAGCAGGCAATTGATCGGTTGGTTGCATTTTCCTGGTTGTTTGAATAGTGCAAATGGCAAATTCAGAAGAGTAAATATGAGCCGTATTGGTAACACTTTTAGGGCACTCAAAGCGCAAGAAAAAACTGCTTTGATCCCGTTTATCACCGCAGGCGATCCCGACCCTGAACTCACTGTACCGATCTTGCACGCGCTGGTGGCGGCGGGCGCCGATATTATCGAAATGGGTGTGCCATTTTCGGATCCGATGGCAGATGGGCCGACTATTCAACGGGCGTCGGAACGTGCTTTGCACTATGGCGTAGGCTTGAAAGACGTACTCGCAATGGTCGCCGAATTCCGTGGCACCAATACCACTACACCGATCGTGCTGATGGGATATGCCAACCCAATCGAGCGCATGGGCTACGCAGCGTTTGCGGCACAGGCTGCGGCGGCGGGGGTGGATGGGGTGCTGACGGTGGATATTCCGCCGGAAGAGTGCATCGGCCTGGCAGATGCATTGGCCGCGTACAGCATCGACATGATTTTTCTGCTGTCGCCGACCACGCCAGCGTCGCGCATTAAGTTGGTGGCGCAACGTGCCAGTGGTTTTGTCTACTATGTTTCGCTCAAGGGTGTCACGGGTTCGGCCAATCTTGATCTGGATGAAGTGGCTTCACATATTCCGGTGATTCGCGAGCGCTGCGGCATGCCTGTTGGCGTAGGCTTTGGTATTCGCGATGCTGCCACCGCGCACAGCATTGCCCAGTTTGCTGATGCGGTTGTGATCGGCAGCCGTATCGTGCAGGAAATTGAAAGTTCCCCACGCGAGCAGCTTGTCGATAATCTCAGTCGGTTCGTGCGCAGCATTCGCGTCGCGATGGACACCAAGTAAGGATCTGCCATGAGCTGGTTTCAAAAAATTCTGCGGCCAAAAATCAATCGGCGTGGTGCCGATGATGCGGCCAAAAAAGTCATGCCGGAAGGGCTGTGGAGCAAATGTCCGTCGTGCGAGACAGTGCTGTACCGGGCGGATCTGGAAAAAAATCAGGAAGTCTGTCCCAAGTGCAGTCACCACCATCGCATTGATGCGCGGGCGCGGCTGGAAATGCTGCTCGATCCGGCAGGTCAGCAAGAAATCGGCGCTGGTATCAGCCCGCTGGATACGCTTAAATTCAAGGACAGTAAGACCTATGCCAGCCGCTTGCTCGACGCGCAGCGCGCCACAGAGGAAAAAGACGCGCTGGTGGTGATGCAGGGCACGGTGCTGGCGGTGCCGCTGGTGGTCGCGGCGTTTGAGTTCAAGTTCATGGGCGGCTCGATGGGCGCTGTTGTCGGCGAGCGATTCGTGCGCGGTGTCGAGGTCTGTCTGGAGCATAAATTGCCGTTCGTGTGCTATGCCGCCAGCGGTGGCGCACGCATGCAGGAAGGCCTGTTTTCGCTGATGCAAATGGCTAAAACCAGCGCTGCGCTGACCAAGCTGGCTGAGGCAAAATTACCGTTTATTTCAGTGCTGACCGATCCCACCATGGGTGGCGTGTCGGCCAGTTTTGCCATGCTGGGCGATCTTATTATTGCCGAACCCAGGGCGCTGATCGGCTTTGCCGGGCCACGTGTGATCGAACAAACGGTACGCGAAACGCTGCCGGAAGGTTTTCAGCGTTCCGAGTTTTTGCAAGAACACGGCGCCATTGATCTGATAATCGACCGGCGCGAAATGCGCGTTCGGCTGGCCAGCATTCTAACCATGATGCAGCGTTTGCCCGCAGCTGCGTAGTGGTGCCTACACCCAACGCAAGCCTGGCTGATTGGCTAGCGTATCTCGAAACACTCCATCCCAAGACCATCGAGCTTGGATTGGAACGGGTGCAAGCCGTTCGAAAGGCACTCAAACTTGCCCCTGATTTCCCGCTTATTACGGTGGGCGGCACCAACGGTAAGGGTTCTGCCTGCGCCTATCTGGAAGCGATATTGCTGGCAGCGGATTATCGCGTAGGCTGCTATACCTCGCCGCATCTGTTGCGCTACAACGAACGCATTCGTATTGCTGGGCAAGCGGTTGCGGACGTTGATTTATGTGCTGCGTTTGCGGCCATAGATATCGCTCGCGGCGCCATTTCCCTGAGCTATTTTGAATTTGGCACGCTGGCAGCGCTGTGGTTGTTTGCCCGTGCCGGGGTGGCAGTCGCGGTGCTGGAAGTCGGGCTGGGCGGACGGCTGGATGCGGTCAACGCGTTCGATACAGATTGCGCCATCGTCACCAGCATCGGCATTGATCACACCGAGTACCTGGGTGACACACGTGAACTGATTGGCTATGAAAAAGCCGGTATTTTCCGTGCTGGCCGACCTGCCATCTGTGGTGATCTGGATGCGCCACATAGTCTATTGCAACACGCCGAGCGTATCGATGCGCAACTGGACTGCATCGGCAATGCTTTTCATTTTGTCCGGGATGCCGCGCTGTGGCATTTCAACGGACGCCGGATCCATTCTGACCTGCCGACGCCACGGATGCCCGGTGCGTACCAGTTCAACAATGCCGCGTGCGCGATTGCAGCGCTGGATGCATTGCATGCGCGCCTGACTGTGAGTGATGCTGCGATTAGGCAAGGCGTGCGCGAGGCCCAGGTGGCGGGGCGGTTTCAGGTAATGCCTGGACAGCCGGAATGGATTCTGGACGTTGCCCACAACCCGCATGCTGCGCACGCGCTGGCTACAAATTTGGGCGCACGTCCTTGCCAAGGTAAAACCGTCGCTCTGTGGGCCATGCTGGCTGACAAAGACATCGCAGGTGTGGCTGCCGCGATGGACGGTGTGATTGATATCTGGATTGCTGCGGGTCTTGAAGTGCCGCGCGGGGCGAATGTTGAACAACTGACTGGTGCCTTGTCGGGTTGTTCCGGCACAATTCATCGCTGCCATACCATTGATGAGGCATGGCGGCTTGCCTGTGAACTGGCGCGGGAAAATGATAGAATCTGCGCCTTTGGTTCTTTCTACACGGTTGCGCGCGTGTTGCTTTGCAACACGGTTTAACCCACGGCTGAAACAGGAAACGCCTCTACTTATGGCCATTCAAGCCACCTCTGAAGAACAACTGCGCATGCGCAGGCGGGCACGCCGTCGTTTGCTCGGCGCCGCTACCTTATTGTTGCTGGCTGCCATTGTGTTGCCAATGGTGCTGGATCAGGCACCACGCCCGCTTGATCGCGATATCGAAATCACCATTCCATCGCAATCGACAGCCCCGTTGCCAGCCGCTACTCAAATGCGCCCTGCACCGGCGCAGCCTACGCTTGCTGCGTCTGTGCCCACTGTGCCGCAACCGGCAGAGATGGTCCCGCCGTCACAATCCGCCAGCAATGTTGCGGCAGCGCAAAATGCTGAAGCTGACAGCGCCAAAGTCAAGCCACCAGTGGTTAAGTCGACATCCCCAAATAAACCCGCAGTGGCTGAGGTGCGCCCGCCTGCACACGTTACGGAAAAACCCAAACCGAAGCCCGCGACAGAATCCACAGCGCTTGCCGCAGGGCATTTCACAGTACAGCTGGGCGTTTTCTCCAGTGCCGGAAATGTACAACAGTTGCGTGCCAAACTCTCAGTCGGCGGCATCACGACCTATACTGAGAACCTGCCCAATGGCACGACGCGGGTGCGTGCCGGTTCGTTCAAGCAGCGCGCACAGGCAGAGCAGATGCAAGCCAGAATTGCGTTACAGGGTGTGCAGTCGAGTATTGTTAATCTGGAACCTTAGGCATTGAATAATCTGGATTTCGTAATCCTGGGCATAATTGCCATTTCGATGTTGCTGGGTTTGTTGCGGGGGGCGGTCAAGGAGGTCTTGTCACTGGCTGCCTGGATTGTCGCATTGATTGCTGGCCAGTCATTTGCGCCCCTTGCTGCAAACTGGATGCCGGTATTTGTGAGTAACCCGTCGTTACGCTATCTGGGCGGATTTTTTCTGGTGTTCGTAGTGGTAATGGCGCTGGCCATGCTGTTGAGCCTGTTGCTGTCGGAATCCGTCAAGGCTTTGGGGCTGGGGCTGCTGGATCGACTGGCCGGGGTTTTTTTCGGGGGCTTGCGTGGCATGGTCATCGTCACCATATTGGTGCTGTTGGCAGGGCTGACCGAATTCCCGAAATCAGATAGCTGGCGGCAATCGATGTTGTCCAGTGCGTTTCAATCCCTTGCAGTTGCGGTTAAACCGTGGTTGCCGGCCGATCTGGCCAACCACATTCATTACAGGTAATCATCATGTGCGGCATACTCGGTATTGTTTCTCATAGCCCCGTCAATCAAATGCTCTATGACGGTTTGCTGGTTCTACAGCACCGTGGACAGGATGCGGCAGGCATCGTGACGGCCGAAGGCAATACCTTTCACATGCACAAGGCCAATGGGCTGGTGCGTGATGTGTTTCGTACCCGCGACATGCGCAATTTGCTGGGCAGTGCCGGCATTGGCCATGTGCGTTATCCGACCGCAGGCAACGCAGCCTCCAGCGCAGAAGCCCAGCCCTTCTATGTGAACTCTCCATTCGGTGTCGTACTGGCGCACAACGGCAATTTGACCAACGCCGACCAGCTCAAGGAGGACCTGTTCCGCCTGGATCTGCGCCATGTCAACACCAGCTCCGATTCGGAGGTGTTGCTCAATGTGCTGGCGCATGAGCTGGTTGAGGCAGGCAACAGCCAACGCCTCAGTCCCGAGCGTATTTTCAAGGCAGTATCCGGCGTGCACCGGCGCTGCAAGGGCGCCTACGCAGTGGTCGCGATGATAGCCGGCCACGGCTTGTTGGCGTTTCGTGATACCTACGGCATCCGCCCGCTGATTATTGGCAGCCGCCCGGGCGATGGGGGAATCGAGTATATGGTTGCGTCGGAGAGCGTAGCGATTGACGCGCTGGATTTCAAGGTGATGCGCGATGTGGCGCCGGGCGAGGCGATTTATATCGACGCAGCCGGGCAGTTTCACAGCCTGCAGTGCGCTGACCAAACCCAGTATTTTCCATGCATATTTGAATACGTTTATCTGGCACGGCCGGACTCGGTGATTGACGGTGTATCGGTGTACGAAAGCCGTTTGCGCATGGGCGAAAGCCTGGCGGAAAAAATTCGTCGTGATTGGGCGGATTTGCAGATCGACGTGGTGATTCCGATACCCGATACCAGTCGGCCCAGTGCCTTGCAACTGGCCAATCAGCTGGGCATTACCTACCGTGAGGGTTTCATCAAGAACCGCTACATCGGCCGTACCTTCATCATGCCGGGGCAAGCGATGCGCAAAAAATCGGTGCGCCAGAAGCTGAATGCCATCGGCATGGAATTCAAGGACAAGAATGTGTTGCTGGTGGATGACTCCATCGTGCGTGGCACCACCAGTCGCGAGATCGTGCAGATGGCACGCGACGCCGGGGCGCGCAAGGTCTACTTTGCTTCGGCGGCGCCGCCAGTGCGCTTCCCCAACGTCTACGGCATTGACATGCCGACACGTCAGGAACTGCTCGCCACTGGGCGCAATGACGCCGAAATCGCCCGCGAAATTGGTGCTGATGCGCTGATTTATCAGGACATTGACGCGTTGATCGATGCCATTCGTGAACTCAATCCGGCGCTGCAGCATTTCGATGCGTCATGTTTCAACG
>DZDB01000025.1 GCA_022736605.1 Sideroxydans lithotrophicus | reverse complement strand
AGCGCTGCAAACCCTGTTGTCGCATATCGCCGCACAGACAACCGGCGTGCTCATTTATCTCGATCTGGACGAATTCAAATCGCTCAATGATACCGCCGGCCACAGCGCGGCAGATAATGTATTGCGCGCCGTTGCCGGCCAGTTGCAGAACATGCTGCCAACGCCGGCACTGACAGGCCGGTTGGGAGGCGATGACTTCGCCCTGGTATTTACCCATCTTGATGCCGCGCGTGCCGTGCAGGTAGCACGTCATATCCAGCTCAGCCTGGGCAATATCGCGTTGGCCGAGGTACCACTCAGCCACAAAGTGTCCGCCTGCATCGGTATCGCTGAATTCCCCATCCACGGCAACGTCGCACAGGAGCTGCTCGCCAATGCCGACCTGGCCTTGTTTCGCGCCAAGGAAAGCGGCCGTGGCAGCATGCATTTATATGCCCCCGACGAAGGTTTGATGGAACGCGTGTTAAACCGCGTCTACTGGGTCGACAAAATTGAACACGCGTTGAAAGCGGATCAATTTACACTGCATTTCCAACCCATCATGGCGCTCACCGATCACACCATCAGCCACCACGAAGCACTGATACGCATGCACAATCCGCTGGGCGGGTTGCATGCACCCGGCGAATTTATCAGCGTCGCAGAAGCCACCGGCCTGATCCGCAGCATCGACCAGCTGGTACTGAAAAACGCCATCCAGGCACTGGCCGAGATGCAGCGCAGCACGCCCAATGCCAAACTCTCGGTCAACCTGTCGGGGCGCAGCTTGAGCAATCAGGGCTGGCTGGCATTGCTGCAACACGAATTGGCGCATTCCGGTGTCGATCCGTCCGGCCTGATACTGGAAATCACCGAAACCGCCGCACTGGAAGACATCGCCAGCGCGCGCGTCTGGATGGAGCGCGTGACGCAGCTGGGCTGCGCGTTCAGCCTGGACGATTTCGGCGTCGGTTTTGCCTCGTTTGACCACCTCAAACAACTGCCGGTGGATTACGTCAAAATTGACGGCTCGTTCATACACAACCTGGTCAGCAACCACGACGACCAGCTCTTTGTGCAAGCGCTGGTGCAAACCGCACATGCCTTCAACAAACAGGTGGTGGCCGAGTTTGTCACCAGCCAGGCCATCGTTGATCTGCTGATTGAATACGGTGTGGATTTTGCCCAGGGTTATTTCATTGGCGAACCCAAACCGGATTGGCATCACTGAAGTTGTTGGTTTCTCGACAAGCGTGTTCAGCTTTCGCCTCATTCACACCCGTAAAATTCACCCCCGCCATGAACCAAGGCCGTTAACCGGCGCCCCAAGCCTGCCGCTGCCTGGCATGCATTCTGCTGAAGTGATGGCATCTAACAATAATGAACGATGCTGCCATGAGCCCGGTCACCAGAATATTGCATAAATGGCTACACAAAGCCCATGCCCATCCGGCACCCTTTGATTCGTTGCGGCGCACCCGTCAGTGGGTCGATCAACTCCAGCATCAGCACGAATATGAAGCGCATCAGATGCTGGTTGACGCGCTCAACCAGTTCAATCTGTCGCGCGCCCCGCTGGACGCAAACCGGCTGCATATCCTGCACTTGCTAGAGCAGACTGGCGATCCACTGCAGGCCAGCATGGTCATGCAATACATGAAAAACCAGTCGGCATTTCGCTACGCCGGAAAATCCTTGTGGCAGGAAATTTTTGCCTTCTACTGGCAGCTTGCGCTGGCGTATCAGAGCCTGGTCAAAACAGCCACGCGCACAACCCCCGCACTGGCGCAGCACTTGCCGCTTATCACCCAGCGTGCGCTGCATTACCAGGGGAAATTGATGCAATGGCGCTATATGCACTATGAATCCCCTGCCGCCGACGCCTGGCGTAATGTGCATACCCTGTTCAACATCGCCGAAAACAACAAATTTGCCGCTACCCGTTTGCCGCTCGGTACGGAGCAACACGCCAGCTGCACCCAGCTCTACCTGGGTATTCAATTACTCAGCCTGATCAATCCGGTCGGACTGTGCCCGTGGAAAATCGAGCGTACCGCACACTGGGTAAACGACTGGAGCCAGCGCACAAGACTCATCGCCGAATTTGATGCGCACACCCACACCCACTGGCTCGATCTAACTGGCGCCGAACCGCCGCATCGCACCACCGACCGCCCAGTCGAGGGCAGCAAGCTGCGCTACTGGTCGTTACATGAGGTCCTTGCAGCACTCGAACACACCCGTGGTGAACTGGCCCAGACCGATGTCCATGCCATGTTGAAAGAGGTGTCAGAACTCCACTGCCTGCTGGATGACATCACCGTCATCCTCAAACGCGGCGGCGCGCAACGGCAAGTACCGCGCCACGAACACAGCGTCTCGGCCGGGCTGGTATGCGGCTATGCCAATGTGCTGGACAAGCTGGATACACCGACGCCGATGGCAGCCCAGGCACAATGGATTTTGCAGGATGAAGGCGACAGCGGCTATGGTCTGACCCAATACGCCGCCACCACGGTGGTGCCCGCTGAGGGCGCACTGGTGCATTTGAGCGTTGATATCAAGGGCCACGCCGCCGAACTGGCCGTGGTGCGCTGGATTGAACAAATCGAAGGGCATCCGATCAAGCTCGGCGTAGAAAAGCTGGGCAGCCGTCCGCGCCTGGTGACACTCCAGGCAGTACAGCATTTGATGTCGGACAGCCTGTTCAATGGAAAATGCAGCGAATCAACGGCGGCGCGCTGCATTTTCCTGTCATCCGCCAACGAGCGTCGGCTTAGCGCCAGCTTGCTGGTGAACCGCGACGATATCCAGCCTGCGCGGGTGTTTGACATGCTCGACGGCGACTACATCTACCGCATCCGGATTGCCCGCGAAATCGAGCACAATGGCGATTGGACGCGGCTGAAATTCGATGTCCTGACGCGCCAGAATTTGCGCCGTACACGTCAGGCTGACGATCAAATAGCCGTCTGAACCATCAGCGATTACGCGCGATGGTCGCTGTGTGGAATCCAAATCCGCCGTTGCGACGATCCTCGAAATAGCGCCGCAGCGTCTGCTCAATGGTGCGAAACGCCAGCTGATCCCAGGGAATGTCGGCTTCGGAAAACAACGCCACCTCCAGGCTTTCCGTCCCGGCGACGAACTCCAGGTCGAGTAATCGCGCACGAAACATGATGTACACCTGGCTGATGTAGGGCAGGTTGTAGAGCGTATACAGCTGATCAATCTCAACCCGCGCACCGGCCTCTTCAAATGTTTCGCGCAGCGCCCCTTCCTGCGTGCTTTCGTGGTTTTCCATGAAGCCCGCTGGCAGCGTCCATTTGCCGTACTGCGGCTCAATCGCCCGCTTGCACAGCAACACCTTGTCCTCCCAAACTGGCAAGGTGCCCACCACCATTTTCGGATTCTGATAGTGAATCGTGTCGCAGTCCGGGCACACAAAACGCGGGCGGTTATCACCGGTCGGGATGGTCTGAACCACGTGGCTGCCGCATTCGCTACAGAATTTCATAAGAATTCCTAATCAGGGTATCGCAAGAACTTAGCAAAAAAGGCCGCTGACGGCTAGCCCGAAATCTGACTTGGACTTATTCTTGCAGTTCCATCCTGGTTCAGGAATCCAGCTGCGTGAACGCCGATTGCTACGCCATCCGCCAACTCTCGCCCTACCGGGGCATGCTGTTCGTAATCGAAGTCGAGCACGCGCTGGCGCACAGCAGCGACGGCCACGTCTGGCAGGTGCACTGCAAAAACCCGTTCAGCCGCTACTGGCCGGCGGGCGAATGGATTGAAGGTGAAGGTGGCGTACTGACCCATTGCCAGCATCAGGCGGCGATACTGCATGCGCTCGAGAACCATCCGCCGCTGCCTTTCCCCGCACGCGACACGCTAGAACTGTGGCTGCTCGACAAACAGCACGGCCTGCCACTGGCGCTGCTCAAAACCCAGCGCGAGTACAGCGCGCCGGAAACAGTCGGCGACCCAAGCTGGTATCCGTTCGCCCTCACCGATACCGCCTTTACCGCCCCCAGCCTGACGGCTGCCGATGCACGCCGCGACCCGCGCGCCTGGCCGGTGCCGCACCGCGATGTGCTGTCGCGACTGGTGAACGAAGCGGCACGCCCGCTGCCCGCCGCGCAATGGTTCCGACGCGGCGCACACCACAGCGGCGTTGGCCTCGATGCCGGTCTGCGGCTGAATCCGGCGTGGGTCGGGCGCACCCTCTCGGGTGCCGATTTTCCCGAATTGCCGGTGCGCGAAACCTGGCGCGAGGCGCAACACGCAGCGCTGATCCGCGACTATTTAAACTGGATTGCGCCGGAACTGCTGACCCAATCCGGCCTGCGCAACAGCACGCGCAAGCGCCTTGAAACCGCCGCTGCCGAGCACCCCGAACGCTTGCTGAAAATTTACCGCGTGCTGCCCGAAGTCGTCGATGCCCCGCATTTGAATGCCTTGCTGGTCGCTGCCCGCCTGACCCAGACCGCCCCACCCATTTGATCGGAACCCCATGCGCCCTGCCCATATCCTGACCATTCTCGACCGCGAATTCGCCGCTGCCCAGCACCACACACCGGTCATGCTGTGGGGGCCGCCCGGCGTCGGCAAATCACAGATGGTGGCGCAGATTTCACAACGCCATGATGTGCCGCTGATCGATATCCGCCTGTCGCAAATGGAGCCAACCGACCTGCGCGGGATTCCGTTTCGCAATGGCGACCGGGTTGAATGGTCGATCCCGGGCATGCTGCCAGATGCCCAGCGCCACGGCTCGGCGGGGATCCTGTTTCTCGACGAAATCACCTCGGCACCGCCAAGCGTGTCGGCAGCAGCCTACCAGCTGATCCTCGACCGGCGTCTGGGTGACTATCAGGTGCCATCAGGCTGGGCGATTTTCGCGGCCGGCAACCGCCAGGGCGACCGGGGCGTCACCTACGCCATGCCCGCGCCGCTGGCCAACCGTTTTACGCATTATGAAGTCGAGGCGCACCTGGACGACTGGGTGGCGTGGGCGCACACGGCACAGATGGACGCGCGCCTGATCGGCTTTCTGCGCTTTCGTCCCGACCTGTTATTTCATTTCGACGCGGCGCATAACCCGGTCGCCTTCCCCAGTCCGCGCTCGTGGGAATACGCGCACCGCGCGCTGCACAAATTCCGCGACACGCCCGCGCTCATGCTCGACGCGCTGCAAGCCTGCGTCGGCCCGGCGGCGGGGGTCGAGCTCAAGACCTTCATCGACAACATGGCGCAACTGCCCGATATCGAGGCGATCCTCGCCGGCCAGCCCGCCGATGTGCCGACCGGCATCGACCTGCAATACGGCGTGGCAGCGGCGCTGGTACGACGTGCCGTGCTGGCGCGTGAAACGCTGGAAGCCAACCGCATATTTGGCAACATCCTCGGCTATGCGCGGCGCTTTCCGCAGCGCGAAATGGGCGTGATGCTGGTCACCGACATGCACCGCTCCATCGGCAAGCCATTGTTTGCCGTGCCCGAATTCGAGGACTGGGCGAATACCATCACCGACCTGATGCTGTACGACCTGAAATGGTCGCCGATGAAATGAGCGACGCGGACGAAATCGCCACCAAGCTGTCGGCCGCGCGCACCCGGCTGATTCTGGAGCGACCATTTCTCGGCGCGCTGGTGATGCACCTGCCGCTGACGGCGGTCGATGTCAAAATCTGCGACAGCGTCGCCACCGACGCCCGCGCACTGTATTACAACCCAACCTATATCGCGCGCCTGTCACTGGCGCAAACCCAGTTTGTGCTGGCGCACGAGGCACTGCACTGCGCGCTCGGCCACTTTGCACGGCGCGCCCATCGGGTGATGCAACGCTGGAATATCGCCTGCGACCACACAGTCAATTTATTGCTGCTCGGCGAAGGCCTGCGCCCACCGCCCGGCATACTCGCAAATGACGCATACAAAGGCTTGTCGGCCGAAGAAATTTATCCGCTGGTGCCCGAGGACAGCAGCGAACAGACGCTCGACAAGCACCTGTTCGACCAGAGCGAAAACGACAGCGGCCAACAGCCCGACGACAGCCCGGATGATGCGCCGCGCGAGAACGCCGACGACAGTCAGGGCGAAGGCAACGACGCGCCGCAGAAGGATGCCAGTCACACGCCACAAGCACACGACCAGCCGCGTCCGGCACCCGGTGGCAACGGCGACAACCCGAGCCAGCCGCAGCCGCGCGACCAGCCGCATCCCAGCGCCGCACCCGGCCAGCAGGAAATCAGCCCGAGCGAGCGCGAGGAACTGGCGCAGCAGTGGCGCGGACACCTGGCTTCGGCCGCACAACAGGCGCGCATGGCCGGGCGACTGGGCGAATCCTGGCTGCGCCTGGTGGATGATCTGATCGCCCCGAAACTGCCCTGGCGCAGCCTGCTGGCGCGCTATCTGATGCACGCGGCGCGCGAGGATTACAGCTTTCAGCGCGTGTCGCGCAGAGAAGGCGCTGCGATGCTGCCAAGCCTGTACAGCCGCCGCATCGAGCTGGTCGCGGTACTCGATACCAGCGGCTCGATCATGGCGACAGAAATGCAGGAATTCGCCGCTGAAATCGACGCGTTGAAAGCCCAGGTCAACGCCCAGGTCACGCTGCACGCCTGCGATGAACGGTTGGCCGAAGCCGGGCCGTGGGTGTTCGCACCGTGGCAGTCTGTCACACTCCCGGATGGTTTCAGTGGTGGCGCCGGCACCGATTTCAGACCGGTATTTGACTGGCTGGCACAGGCGCACATCCGCCCCGATGTGCTGGTGTATTTCACCGATGCAGAGGGTGAATTTCCGGCGTTTGCGCCCGACTATCCGGTGCTCTGGCTGGTCAAGGGTCGCGCGCCGGTACCGTGGGGCGAACGGGTACAATTAAACTAGTTTGTTATTTCTTCCACCCGATGGGCTTGGAATCGCGCAAAGGCTGGTATATGCTGACGTCGGGTCGCACGCCCCCCACATCAACCACCTAGAGAGGAACAATGCAAAATGAACAAATCCGAATTGATCGACGCGATTGCAGCCAAAACCCCTGACGTGACCAAACAAGCCATTGGCGAAGTTATCAGCGCCTTCACCGACACCGTGAGCAGCTGCCTGCAAAGCGGTGATGACGTGACCCTGGTTGGCTTTGGTACGTTCAAGACCGGCAAACGCGAAGCCCGCACCGGCCGCAACCCGCGCACCGGCGAAGAGATCAAGATTGCCGCTGCCAACGTGCCCAAATTCTCGCCTGGTAAAGGCCTGAAAGACGCCGTTAACGCGCCTAAAGCCAAAGCAAAAAAGAAATAAGCCCGCTCTCCCGCGTTGACGCGGACAAAAAAAGCGCAATGCACCAGAGAATGGGCATTGCGCTTTTTCTTGCAGCACAAGCATCACGTCAGTGCTGTTGCATTCTTAGCGCTGCGAACCATCGGCGCGGAAAAACTCCTTCACCAGAAACGCCTCCAGCCCGCTGTTATCCTCTGGCCGCGCTGACAGCACCACGACTTTATTCAGTCGTTGCGACTGCCAGTTGAAATCACCTTTGTAATAACTGCGTATCAGCGTAATCATGCGCTGCACAATGGCACGCTCAACGTCACCACCGACGCCTGCATCGACCTCAATCACCTGCCGTTTGGCATTGCTGTAATCGTTGGTCCAGCCCCGGAACGAAAACGGCGCCTGACGCTGCCCCATGCTGAGGATCTGGAACACGCCGTTGGTGCCGTCGATTTTCAGATTGCGCTGGATATTCGCCATGCTGACCTGATCCGGCGTCGGACCACTGACGCCGTGTTCCTCTGCCGCACGCTTGGCACGCTGCGCCTGGATGTACGATGCCATATCAGTCGGCGGCGCATCGCTGCTTGCCGGTGTCGGCTGGGTCGGCACCGCATGCGGTTCGGGCAGCGGGGTCGGCGCAATCGGCAGCGGTTGCGCGCGCGGCACGGCCTTGTCCACCGCGATGATGCGTTTGCGCAACGCCGCCGGTCGGGTGGGCTGCGGTTTGGGTTTGGCCTGGTGCGGCTGCGCATGTAGCGGCTTGGGTAGCGGCTTGCGCGCCGGTTGCGGCGGTTGCCAATCGTTCAGGCGTACCTCCAGCGGCGGCAGGCTGCCAGTCGGCACCAGCGGTTCGGGATGGCGGATCACCACCAGCAGCAACGCGGCGTGGAACAGCAATGACGCCACGATGCCCAGCAAGGTACTGCGACGAACCTTGAATTCCCAGTAGCCGGGGTTCAAACCATTCAGATTAATCGGTTCATACGGGGTTGTTGCCTGCTGACTCAATCCATTTCCTTGTTTGTTGTGCAGAGTTCAGATTCTTTTAACCTCAAGAGGTTCAGGTCGCTGCGCGAGCGGGTAAAATCCCGCCTAATTCAAACACAAGGCGATTCCCATGAAACTCGGCACACCTCTATCCCCGACTGCCAAGCGCGTGATGTTCCTCGGCAGCGGCGAACTCGGCAAGGAGGTCATTATCGCGTTGCAACGCCTGGGCGTGGAAACCATCGCAGTCGACCGTTATCCGAACGCGCCCGGCCATCAGGTGGCGCACCGTGCCCACGTCATCGACATGACCGACGCCGCTGCACTGCGCGCTCTCATCGAGCTGGAGCGCCCGCATCTGGTGGTGCCGGAAATCGAGGCGATTGCCACCGATGCGCTGGTGGCGATCGAGCAAAGCGGCGTGTGCGAAGTGATCCCCACCGCGCGCGCCACGCAGCTTACCATGCACCGCGAGGGTATCCGCCGTCTGGCCGCTGAAACCCTGGGCATACCGACTTCTCCCTATCAGTTTGCCGACAGTCTGGCCGAATTACAGGCAGCGATCGACAGCGGCATCGGCTACCCGTGTGTGGTCAAGCCGGTCATGTCCTCATCCGGAAAAGGCCAGAGCAAGCTCGACGGCCCGGCTGACGTGGCCGCTGCCTGGGCACACGCCGCCAGCGGCAGCCGCGTCGACCAGGGGCGCGTGATCGTCGAAGGCTTTGTCGATTTTGACTACGAAATCACGCTGCTCACCGTGCGCGCCATCGGCCACAGCGGCGCAGTCGAAACGCATTTCTGCGCACCCATCGGCCATGTGCAGGTGCAGGGCGACTACGTTGAATCGTGGCAGCCGCAAGCCATGTCGGCAGCGGCGCTGACCAGTGCGCAAGACATCGCCAGACGCGTCACCGACAACCTCGGCGGGCGCGGCGTGTTCGGCGTCGAGCTGTTCGTCAAGGGCGACCAGGTGTGGTTCTCTGAAGTCTCGCCGCGCCCGCACGATACCGGCATGGTGACGATGTGCAGCCAGATCCAGAGCGAATTCGACCTGCACGCCCGCGCGATACTGGGTTTACCGGTCGATACCGCGCTGCGCGAACCGGGTGCGTCGGCGGTCATTTACGGCGGCATCGACGCCAGCGGCATTGTTTACAGCGGCGTCGCCGAAGCGCTGGCCGTACCGCGCAGCGATATCCGCCTGTTCGGCAAGCCCGAAGCCTACGTGCGGCGGCGCATGGGTGTGGCGCTGGCGTGCGCCGACACGACCGACACTGCACGCGAACGCGCCAAACTGGCAGCGAGCCGGGTCAAGACTTCGATTGCTTGAGGCGGCGTTACAGCCCTGCCCTGGACGGCTTACAACCCCACCCGTTGCGCCTTAATACCGCGCCCGGCGAGGTTGGCGTGGATGTGCTGCATGCTGGTGCAATCCGGATCGAATGCGATCAGCATCAGATGTGGCGCGTTGGTCGAGACGTGCGCGCTCAATACGCAGGGGTCTTCCCATACGCAGTCTTCGAGCACGACCGATTCTGTCGGGCTGAGGGTTTGATCGATGTGCAGCATGAAATTGACGATGTCGGTGCTCATGGCTTGACTCCTTGTCTTGCGCGCCGATACCTTGCATCAGCGCACCTTTTGAGCGTAGACCAGTCTGGCGGGCTGAGTGCAGCCATCAGTTATTTTCATCAGGACACCATTCATCAACGGTGTTTGGCATAGCCGAGCATACCCATCATAAAACGCACGCTGGCGTAGGCCAGCCAGGCCAGCAGCCGCTCCCAGCGCGAAGAATAGGCATGGCCGTTGCCCGGCAGACAGTGGCCGCCAGCGTCAAGCGCGGCCTGCAACGAACCGCGTAGCTGGACAGCAAAGGCGCGGTCATCAACCAGGATATTGGCCTCACGCGCCAGCAACAGGCTGAACGGGTCGATATTGCTGGAGCCGACGGTACTCCACTGCTGGTCGATCACCGCGACTTTGGCGTGCAAAAAACTGCTGTGGTATTCGCAGATGTGTACCCCGGCGCCGAGCAACTGGCCGTACAGGGCGCGGGTGGCGTAGTGCAACAGACGGTATTCGACACGTCCCTGCAGCAGCAGCGTGACGCGCACGCCGCGCCGTGCAGCATCAACCAGTGCGCGACGAAAACGGATACCGGGCAGGAAATAGGCGTTGGCGATGAGGATTTCGTCGCGTGCGGCCGCGATCGCTTCCAGGTAGGCTTGCTCGATGTCGCGCCGGTGGCGCAGGTTATCGCGGATCAAAAAGGCGGCGCGCTGCGTGCCCGCCGAACGCACGTCGGCAGCCAGTCCACGCCTGTTGTGACCACGGTGGCGCGCTTGTGTCCACTTGACCAGACGCCACAGGCGCTGTACTACCGGCACAATTTCACCCAGCAGCGGGCCTTGCACGTGTACGGCATAATCAAATCGCGGCGGCGTCTGACCTGGCGTATCAAAATCATCGATGATATTGATCCCCCCCACAAACGCGATGCGCGCGTCGATCACTGCCAGCTTGCGATGCAGGCGGCGCAGATGCTGGCGCCGCAACCAGAAATCCATGCGCGGCGGGCGGAACACCAGCAGCTCGACGCCGGATCGTGTCAATGGCTGCACCAGACTGTCTGGCAGGTCTTTGGCGCCAAAGCCATCGACCAGCAGGCGCACGCTGACGCCGCGTCGCGCTGCGCGACTGAGCGCGTCCGCCACCTGCCGACCCGTCACATCATCCTGGAAAATATAGGTTTCAAGCTGAACTTCGTGCTGTGCCGCGTCGATTGCGGCAATCAGTGCCGGAAAAAATTGCACGCCGTTTTCCAGCAGCCGCACCTGATTGCCAGGCATAAATTCAAAACTCATGCATGAACCAGGGTAGTGACCAGCACGGCATGGTCCGAGATGCGCCGCCAGTGCGTGCCGTGCAGCACCTGCGCATCGGCTATTTCAAAGCCGCGCACGTAAATACGGTCGAGATGAAACAGCGGAAACGCGGATGGGAAACTGCGCGCCGGGCTGCCGTGCGCAGACTCGAACACCTCATGCAGCCCCAGTTCATACGCCAGCTGCTGCCCGGCGCGGATGCGCCAGTCGTTGAAATCACCGGCGATCACCAGCGGCGCATCATCCGGCACGGTGCAACGAATGCGTTCCGCCAGTTGATGCATCTGCTTGGCGCGGCCGCGTTCAAACAAACCGAGGTGGACGCAGATACAGTGCAATGGCTGCGCCAGGCCGGGCAGGTGCATTTCGGCGTGCAACAGGCCGCGTGATTCGAAGGTGTGGGCTGAAATATCCAGATTTTCCCAGCGCACGATAGGATAGCGCGACAGGATCGCGTTGCCGTGGTGCCCTTCGTCGTACACAGCGTTTTTGCCATAGGCGAAATCGTCCCACACGCTGTCGGCCAGAAACTCATGCTGCGACTGCGTCGGCCAGTTGGCAAAGCGTTCGGCGTGGCCGAGATGGCTGCCCTGCACTTCCTGCAAAAACACGATGTCAGCCGACAGTGCACGCAAGCGGTCACGTAATTCGTGAATCACCACGCGCCGGTTAAAATGCGAAAAGCCTTTATGGATGTTGTAGCTGGCGACGCGCAGTACCGTACTCATGCTGTTATCTTCTCAGGCGCTCGTCGTGGGGACAAGCAGCCGCCGGATCGCTGCCGCATTGCTCGGTGAAAAGCAGCGCTCGGCGGCCTGCTCAGCGGCCAGCCACTGGTAACTTAAATGCTCGGTGGGAGACAGGCGGGGGATCAATGGCGTCGGCACCCGCAAGCCGAAAACGTATTCGGTGTTTTCTGTCACACCCGGTGCATAACGGTGACGCCAGTGCGGAAAAATTTCAAAAGTGTTGAAATAATGCCAGTCTTGTAACGAAAATCGTCGCGTATCGAAGCCCGTTTCTTCTGCCACCTCGCGTTGCGCGGTTTGCGCTGGTGATTCGTCACCATCCTGGCTACCAGTAACCGATTGCCACCAGCCGGGACGGTCAGCACGTTCCAGTAGCAACACCTGCAAGTCTGGCGTATAAATTACCACCAGCACAGAAATCGGCTGTTTGTAGGATTGTTCCATTTAATAACCGATTCGCAAAAAACAGGGATCAGGATTTAATGACAATGGCATTACATTTGCTTGAATAATGTTACGGGTTATTTAAAAATAAATATATTGGAGACTGAAGATGAATCCTACTACTTGTTTTATGCGGACCGTCATTGGCCGCGAGGAACTGCAAACCCCCAAACTCGGCCTTCGGCCACGCTGCCGCCAGTTGTTGTTTGTGCTGGATGGCAAACTCAGTGTGGATCAGTTGCGCGTCACCATGAGCGGCATTGCAGACGTCGAGGGCACATTGCAGGATATGCTCAAACTGGGTTTGATTTGCGCAGCGGGCGAAACCTCTGCATCCAGCGCCGTACAGCATACGGCAGCGCCGGTCCAACAGACCACAGCAGCTGTCGATCATCATGACGACCTGGCGGACAAACTGGATCAGGCCATGCATCACAGCGCCGACAGCGGTAACCGCTTCGAAGATGCCAAGCACCACGCCGTCGACATGATGATTGCCCTGTTTGGTGCGAAATCTTCACATGTCGCCAAACTGGCACAGGCAAAAGACAAATCGGAACTGCTTACCGAAGTCAGTGCCTGCAAAAAGATACTCAGTGCTGTCGCCAGCTCATCAAAAGCGCAGAGCTTTGAACAATCCGTCATGGCTGCGTTACAAAACTAGTCGCGGCATTCGGGTTCATGCCCGAACCCCGCCTGGCGCAACTCAGACTTTTGCCGCTTCGACGTTGCGCAAGCGTACGTGCAATTCGCGCAGCTGGCGCTCATCCACCACATTGGGCGCCTGCGTCATCAGATCGTTGGCGCGCTGGGTTTTGGGGAAGGCAATCACGTCACGGATGGATTCGGCACCGGCCATCAGTGCGACCAGCCGATCCAGACCGAACGCCAAGCCACCATGCGGTGGGGCGCCGAATTGCAGCGCGTCGAGCAGAAAGCCGAATTTCTCACGCGCTTCTGCATCACTGATGCCAAGCGCGCGGAACACCACGTCCTGTACCGCCTGCTGGTGGATACGCACCGAACCGCCGCCGACCTCCCAGCCGTTCAGCACCATGTCATAGGCGCGTGACAGCGCGGCACCGGGATGACTGCTGAGCAGGCCTTCATGTCCGGGCTTGGGCGCGGTGAACGGGTGGTGCAGTGCGTCCCAGCGGTTTTCGCCTTCATTGAATTCGAACATCGGAAAATCCACCACCCACAACGGGCGCCACGCATTCACGGCATGGCCTTTTTCATGGCCGACCTTGGTGCGCAACGCGCCGAGCGCATCGTTGACAACTTTGGCCTTGTCGGCGCCAAAGAAAATCAGATCGCCGCTGGCCGCACCGGTGCGCGCCATGATCTCGGCCAGGGCGGTTTCCGGCAAAAACTTGATGATCGGCGACTGCAGGCCGGTTTCGTTGAGCTGCGCCACGTCATTGACCTTGATATATGCCAGCCCTTTGGCACCGTAAATCTTGACGAAATCAGTGTAATCGTCGATTTCCTTGCGGCTCATTCCAGCGCCGCCCGGCACCTTCATCGCCGCCACGCGGCCACCCTCCATATCGGCGGCACCCCTGAACACCTTGAAATCGACCGTTTTCATCAGGTCGGTCAACTCAACCAGTTCCAGCGCCACGCGCATGTCCGGCTTGTCGGAGCCGTAACGGTTCATCGCCTCGCTGTACGGCATGCGCGGGAACGGGCTGGGCAGATCCACGTCCATCACCTGCTTGAACATCTCGCGAATCATCGCCTCGACCAGATTCATGATTTCTTCTTCCGACATGAACGAGGTTTCGATGTCGACCTGGGTAAATTCAGGCTGACGGTCGGCGCGCAGGTCTTCGTCGCGAAAACACTTGGTAATCTGGAAATAGCGGTCGAAACCCGCCACCATCAACAGCTGTTTGAATAACTGGGGCGACTGCGGCAGCGCGTAAAACATGCCGGCGTGAACGCGCGACGGCACCAGGTAATCGCGCGCGCCTTCCGGCGTGGAGCGCGTCAGCATCGGCGTTTCGATTTCCATGAAACCATTGGCATCGAGATAATCGCGCAGCGTCTTGGCAACACGGTAGCGCAGACGCATGTTGTTTTGCATCACCGGCCGGCGCAGGTCGAGATAGCGGTGCGTCAACCGCACGTTTTCCGACAGGTTTTCGTCGTCGAGCTGGAACGGCGGCGTGGCCGAGGCGTTGAGCACCTCCATCTCCAGCGCCAGCACCTCGATTGCGCCACTGGTCAAATTGGGATTGGCGGTACCCTCAGGCCGTGCGCGCACGCGACCGGTGATTTTCAGCACAAATTCGCTGCGCACTTCTTCAGCAATCTTGAAGGTCTCGGCGCGATCTGGATCGCACACCACCTGCACCAGGCCTTCACGGTCGCGCAGGTCGATGAAGATGACCCCGCCGTGGTCGCGGCGGCGATGCGCCCAGCCGCACAGGACAATAGTTTGATCGAGTTGGTCTAGGGTGACCGAGCCACAGTAATGGGTACGCATGAGTAAGCTTTGGAATAAGTATGGTTAAAAAATCAGGCCGTTTTGACGTGGCCGTGTAACGGATGTTTTTCTGCCGTAGAGGCAACCCCCATCGACACGATATATTTGAGCGCCATGTCGACGCTGATGTCGAGTTCGATGGTTTCGGATTTTTGGACGAAAAAGTAGAAGCCATTCACCGGACTCGGCGTAGTGGGGATAAACACGCCCACGTATTCGCCGTCAAGGCTGCACGCCACCTCACCCGGAACATTGGTCTGAAACGCCAGTGACCACGCTTGCGGATGCGGGTAGCGCACCAGAAGTACTTTGCGAAATGCCTCACCGGTGCCAGAAAACAGCGTGTCGGACACCTGCTTGACGCTGTAATAAATCGACTTGACCACTGGAATCCGCCCCAGCAGGCCTTCCCAGAACTGCAACAGCCGCTGGCCGATGATATTGGCGGTAATCAGCCCAGTCAAAAAAATCACCAGCAGGGTCAGGATGGCACCCAATCCAGGCACATGCACGCCCAGCCAGGCGTCCGGGCGCCAGTCCTGCGGCAACAGCAACAGGCTCTGATCCATGCTGCCGATAATCAGATTCAGCACCCACAGGGTAATACCCAGCGGCACCCAGATCAGCAGGCCGGTAATGAAATAACGTTTCAAGCTGACAACCCGTGCAGCCAGTTCACGGACAGGCCGGACACGCGCTGGTGCCGCACGCAGGCGCAGCCGGTTCAGCCGCTTTGGCGCTGTTGCCCTTGAAATCGGTGGCGTAATAGCCGTTGCCTTTGAGCTGGAATCCGGCTGCGGTCAACTGCTTGCTGAACGCGGCTGCACCACACGCCGGACACACGGTCAGTTCGGCATCAGCCATTTTTTGCATGACATCCTGTTGCTCGCCGCAGGCGGCGCATTTGTAGGCGTAGATAGGCATATCTGACTCCTGTAAAGGGTTGAATTCAGACGCTTATTGTACATTAAGAATGGCTAATGCAGGCGGATTAGTGCGCCGCAGCCGCTTCTGCTGCTGCCACCTTGGCTTTAACCGGGCGCGCCAGCCAGATCAGGCCGATCAACACGATAAACAGCATGGCTGAAATCCGGAACATCTCATCAGCAGCCAGCGTATGCGCCTGCTGATTGATCAGGAAATTGATCTGCGCCAGCGCCTGCTGCGTGCTCATACCGCCATCGGTCATGATCTTGAGCGCAGCCTGCGTGGCCGGACTGGCATCATTGATGTGTTCAATCAGAACCGCATGATGCCCAATGGCACGGTCGTCCCACAGCGTCGTCACCAGCGACGTCCCCATTGCGCCCGCCGTGATGCGGGCAAAATTGGACAAACCCGATGCCGCCGGGATGCGCTCAGGCGGCAAGCCGGAAAAGATCAGGCTCACCAGCGGCACGAAAAAGACCGCGACGGCGATGCCCTGGATCAGCGACGGCAGCATGATGGTGAAATAATCGGTCTGCACGGTGAACTGCGAACGCATCCAGAAAATCAGCGCAAAAATGCAGAATGCCATCGTGGCGAACCAGCGCGGGTCGTATTTGTTGATATTTTTACCGACCCAGGGCGAAAAAAATATCGCCAGCAAACCGACTGGCGCCAGCACCATACCCGCGTCGGTGGCGGTATAACCCATGTACTGTTGCAACCACAGCGGCACCAGCACGACGTTGCCGAAAAACAGGCCATAGGCCACCGCCAGCGCCAGTGTGCCAGACCAGAAGTTGCGCCGTTTGAACAAGGTCAGATCGACCACCGGGTGTGCATCGGTCAGCTCCCAGATCAGGAATGCGATCAAGCCAATCACCGCCACAATCGCCAGCGTCACAATTTGCGTCGAGGCAAACCAGTCCAGCTCTTTGCCCTTGTCGAGCATGATTTGCAGCGCGCCCACCCATACCACCAGCAAGGCCAGTCCAACATAATCCATCGGCACACGCAGGGTCGGCGTTTCGCGTTTGCGGTAGATTGCCCAGGTCACGCTGGCCGCCACCAGCCCAACCGGGATATTGATGTAGAAAATCCATGACCAGGAAATGTTGTCGGTAATCCAGCCACCCAGTACCGGGCCGATAACCGGCGCCACCAGCGTGGTCATCGACCAGATGGCGAGTGCGGTGCCGGCCTTGACCTTGGGATAGCTCGCCAGCAACAAGGATTGCGACAGCGGGATCATCGGCCCCGCCACTGCGCCCTGAATCACGCGAAACACGATCAGCATCGGCAGGCTGGTCGATAGCCCGCACAGCCAGGAGGCGATCACGAACAGCACGATGCTGCTGACGAACAGCCGCACCGCGCCGAAGCGCTGGGTGAGAAAGCCGGTCAGCGGAATGGTGATGGCGTTGGCCACGGCAAACGAGGTAATCACCCAGGTACCCTGGTTAGCGCTCACGCCCAGATCCCCGGCGATGGCCGGAATCGACACGTTGGCAATCGAGGTATCAAGCACGTTCATGAACGTCGCCAGCGCCAGCGCCGTACTCGCCAGCGCCAGCTTGGCGCCGCTTAACGGTTCGGGTGCAGCTACTGCGCCGTTGGCTTCGCTCATGATGCGCTGCGCGCCCTGGCGGTTGAACCGAGATTGGCGTGGATGATACGTTCGATCAAGCTATCAATGCTGGTATCGGTGCGTGCGTACACGCCGGTCTGCGTGGTTTGCGGCGCGGGCGTGTTATTGCCCGCCAGCACCGCACCTGCGGTATTGGCGACGTCCACCGTGGTTTCCATCGACATGCCCACGCGCAGCGGAAATTTGGCCACTTGACTGGCATCCAG
>DZDB01000024.1 GCA_022736605.1 Sideroxydans lithotrophicus | reverse complement strand
TGCTGCCGACCTGGCGGCACCCGCCGATTCCCGTGCAGCTCGTCTACCACCGGCGCAGGTTGCTCACGGCGGCCCAAACGGCCTTCATCGAATTCGCGCTGGAGCGTCGGTCGAATTTAGATCAAAAATGACACCGAGTTTGACGATTCTCCTTTTCAGTACTTGGACACCCAATCTGTCGCAGCCACTTCAATGCTTGTGACGCCCAACGTGGAGGTCACTGGCGCTGCGCGGCTTTATCGGGTCATTTCCGAAGTCCAACATACCAACATTTCCAACAAACAAAACTTCAACATCAACCACCCACCACCCCCAACCGCCCCACCAATTCCCGCAACGCCACCCCCCGATGGCTGATCCCATTCTTCACATCGGCATCCAGCTCCGCCCCGGTTTTGCCCAGATCGGGCAGCCAGAAATACGGGTCGTAGCCAAACCCGCCGTCGCCGCGCGGGGTGTCGATGATTTCGCCGTGCCAGCTGCCTTCAGCGATGATCGGTTGCGGGTCGTCGGCATGGCGCAGGTAGACGATGACGCAGTAATAGTGAGCGCGCCGGTTGCTGTGACCGGCAAGGTCGGCGATGAGTTTTTGGTTGTTGCGCTGGTCGGATTTGGGTTCGCCTGCATAGCGCGCGGAGTAGACGCCGGGCGCGCCGCCGAGTGCGTCAACGCAAATGCCGGAATCGTCGGCCAGCGCAGGCAGGCCGGTCAAACGCGCGGCGTGGCGCGCTTTGGTGAGGCAGTTTTCGATGAAGGTGACGTAGGGCTCGTCAGCTTCGGGGACGTTAAAGGCCGCTTGCGGCACGGCTTCAAACCCGAGCGGGGCGAGGATGCGACTGATTTCGCGCAGTTTGCCGGGGTTGTTGCTGGCGATGACGAGTGGTTGCATGTCACATGCCCAATGCGGCTTTCTGTGCCGCAATCAACTGGGCGATGCCACTGTCGGCGAGGTCGAGCATGGCGTTGAGCTCGGCGCGGGTATAGGTCGCGCCCTCGGCGGTGCCCTGCACTTCGATCAGGCCGCCGCTGCCGGTCATCACCACGTTCATGTCGGTGTCGCAATCCGAGTCTTCGAGGTAATCAAGGTCGAGCACCGGGGTGCCCTGATACATGCCGACCGAAATCGCGGCCACGGCGTCGCGCAACGGCGATACGGTCAGCAGGCCGCTGTTCAGCAGCGTGCCGACGGCATCATGCAGCGCGACGTAGGCCCCGGTAATCGATGCGGTACGCGTGCCACCGTCGGCCTGGATCACGTCGCAGTCGATGTGGATGGTGCGCTCGCCAAGCTGGCTCAGGTCAATCGCGGCGCGCAGGCTGCGACCGATCAGACGCTGGATTTCCTGGGTGCGGCCAGACTGCTTGCCGCGTGCGGCTTCGCGATCCATGCGGCTATCGGTGGCGCGCGGCAGCATGCCGTATTCAGCGGTGAGCCAGCCCTGGTTTTTGCCTTTCAGGAACGGCGGCACTTTTTCGACCACGCTGGCGGTACAGATGACCTTGGTGTCGCCGCACGCCATCAGCACCGAGCCTTCGGCGTGGCGGGTGAAATGGCGGGTGATATTGATGGGGCGTAACTGGTTGGGCTGGCGTTGGCTGGGGCGTGTCATGTAAGCGGTTTACTTTCCTGAATATTTTTTAATGGCGTTCTGAATTTCGGCAATGGCGCGCTCGACTTCGTCTTCGGCCAGGTCGGTGGGTGCCACCGGGAAGTCGTCTATTTTAGTGGTAAAGGTGTTCATCGGCATCGACAGTGTCGACACCGACTGGTTATCGGCATCCACCTCGGCGCCCCAGGTCATCGCCACGCCGGAAAGGTTGTCGCCGTGATTACCGGCACGCAGCTCGGCGTGATCCATGAGGAACTCCATCGCCCGCGCCAGCGGAAACGCCTTGAGCGTGGCGGTAATCTGCTCTTCGGTCAGCGCGCCCCACAAGCCGTCGGTACACAGCAGCAGGGTGTCGCGCTCGGACAGCGGCAACGGCCGCGCCACTTCGACTTCAGGAGGCATGAAGCCGCCCAGACAGTTATAGATCTTGTTGCGATCGGGATGGGTTTGCATTGCTTCTTCGGTAATCAGGCCGTCATCGCACATCTGCTGCACCGTGGAATGATCGCGCGTCTTGGTCACCAGGCCATTGTCGCTGAACAGATACAGCCGCGAATCACCGACGTGCGCCCACCACACCGTATCGTCCTGCACCACGCATGCGACGCAGGTGGTGTGCGGGATTTCGTTCAGCTTGTGGGCATTGGCGTGCTGGTTGATCGCCTCGTGCGCACGTTCGATGGCACCTATCAAAAAAGCCGCCGGGTCTTTGAGCTTGGACTTGGCATTGCGCTGAAACGTTTCGGCCAGCGTTTGCACGGTGATCTGCGCCGCCAGCTCGCCATGCGCATGGCCGCCCATGCCGTCGGCCACCACCATCAGCAGGGCATCGCGGCTATATGAATAGGCAACCCGATCCTGATTGTAACGTCGCCCACCCTGGCGGCTGGCTTGATAAATGGAAAAGCGCATTTCAGAAAATATCCTTGTTGAGCGTTTTACGTAAACTTTTCATCAGTGTGTCACGTTTACGTGGCTTTGGAACAGCCGCCATCAAGGCTTTTTGCAACGCGAACACGCTTTGTGGGCGCTGCATGTAATCCAGGCTCAGACAACTATCAATAAGCGCCAGCAATGGCGCCGAATAATCGTGTGCCCAGGATTTACTGGCCGGTAAGAGCTTGTCGTTGAGCAACCGGGCATCGGACGCCTGTGGGGCAAAACCGGCCATGCAAGCGTATAAACTGGCACCGACGCTGTAAATATCGGTCCACGGCCCGAGCAGCGACAGATCGGTATATTGTTCCGGCGCGGCGAACCCGGGCGTATACATCGACGTCAGGCGCGGCACGTCGGCGCTCAACGTCTGACGTGCAGCGCCGAAATCGATCAGCACCGGCGAGCCGTCCATGCGGATATAGATATTGGAGGGCTTGATGTCGAGGTGCAGCAGCTTTTGCGTGTGGACTTCGCGCAGCGCATTGAGCATCTCGGCGAACACGCGGCGAATGAAGTTTTCGGTAATCTCACCGCGGTGCGCCCGAATATGGTCTTGCAGGGTTTTGCCGCGCTCGTAACGCATCACCATGTACACGGTATCATTGGCACGGAAAAAATTTTGCACGCGCACCACGTTGGGATGAATGATGCCTGCCAGCGCGCGGCCTTCCTCAAAAAAACACTTCATGCCGTAGCGAAACGCGTTGGCGTTTTCTTCGCACGATGGCAGCACCATGCCGGCTTCATTGCGCACCACCAGGCTGCCGGGTAAATATTCCTTGATGGCGACCGGCTGGTCGGCGGCGTCATAGGCGAGGTACACCAGACTGAAACCACCACCGCCGATTTTGCGCACGATGCGGTATTCCTGCAGCTGATACCCGTTGGGCAGGGCATAGTTGGGTTGAGTAGCCATGAATCAGCGTTGTACCATGCGGGTTAAAATAAATTGATGCGGCTCAGGCACGACGCCAGCGTAAAATTTCCCGCGATTTTCAATAGTAACGGCACTAAAGTAAAGGAAGTTTAATGCTATCCAGCATGACCGGCTATGCCACCGCCAGCGTAGAACTCGCTGGCTTGAATCTCGCACTCGATGTGCGCTCGGTCAACTCGCGCTATCTGGAAATCCAGTTCCGCATGAACGAAGAGCTGCGTGCACTCGAACCCCTGCTGCGCGAACGCATCACACAGCAGGTACAGCGCGGCAAGCTGGAATGCCGTGTCACACTCACCAGCGCAGTGGCAGCACCGACCCAGCAACTCAACACCGCGCTGCTGGCACGCCTGGTTAGCCTTAACGCACAGGTGCGCGCGCAACTGCCCGAAGTCACGCCGATGAGCCTGGCTGACGTGCTGCGCTGGCCTGGCATGCTCGACGACAGCAGCCGTCCATCTGACCTGGCGCAACCCTGTCTGGCATTGCTGGATACGGTACTGCACGAATTCAAGGCGAGCCGTCAGCGTGAAGGCGACAAACTCAGGCAGCATTTATTGCAACGTGTCGCCGCGATGGAAGTGCAGATTGCCCATGTTGCGCCGCGCCTGCCCGAACTGGTGCGCGCGTATCAGGCCAAACTGGTGGCGCGTTTTACCGAAGCACTGGGCAGCGCCGACGATGAGCGCATCCGCCAGGAAATTGCCTTGTTCGCGCAAAAAATCGACGTCGATGAAGAGCTGACGCGGCTCGCCGCGCACCTCAAGGAAATGCGCCGTATCCTCGACGACGGCGGCGCAGCGGGCAAACGGCTGGATTTTCTGATGCAGGAACTCAACCGCGAAGCCAATACCCTCGGTTCCAAGTCGGTCAGCGTGGAAACCACGCAGGTGGCAATGGAGCTGAAGGTATTGATCGAACAGATGCGCGAACAAATCCAGAATCTGGAGTAGGAGCCAACATGATTACAGGGAATTTATTCATCGTCGCGGCGCCATCCGGCGCGGGCAAAACCAGCCTGGTACGCGAACTGCTGACACGCGACGGGCGGGTGCGTTTGTCGGTATCGTACACCACCCGGGCAGCCCGACCGGGCGAGGAAGACGGGCGCGACTACCACTTCGTCAGCCGCGAACGGTTCAGCGCGATGCGCGACGCTGGTGAGTTTCTCGAAAGCGCCGAGGTCTATGGCAATTTTTACGGCACCTCGGAGCAGTGGATACGCAACGCCATGGCAGCGGGCGACGATATTCTGCTGGAAATCGACTGGCAGGGCGCAGCGCAGGTGCGGCGCCTGTTCCCGCAGGCCATCGGCGTGTTCATCGTACCGCCGTCACTCGACGTGCTGCACCAGCGCCTGACCGGACGCGGCCAAGACAGCCACGCGGTGATTGAGCACCGCATGGCGGCTGCACGTGAGGATATCAGCCATGTGGGCGAGTTTGACTATGTTATTATCAACGATGATTTCAGCGTCGCAGTTGAGGATCTGGGTGCCGTATTTCGCGCCCAGCGCCTGACCGCAACGCGCCAGTTGGCGCAACATGCGCTGCTGTTCACGCAGTTCAATTCCTGAGGAAACCACACCATGGCGCGTATTACCATTGACGACTGCATCGACCGCATCACCAACCGTTTCGAACTGACCCTGGTCGCCACCGTGCGCGCGCGCCAATTGTCGCTCGGTCACACCCCGCTGGTCGAAGGCGGGCGCGACAAGTGCACCGTGCTGGCGCTGAAAGAAATCGCAGCGGGCAAAGTCGGCCTGGAAATCCTCAACCGTGGTCGCGCTTAAAGCGGCTTGAAACCCAGCGGCGTGACATGCCCGAAATTGACGAAATTCTCAGCGAGCTCGATTACCTCAAGCCGGAAGACGCGGCGCAGGTAAGGCTTGCGTTCGAGTTCAGCCGTCAGGCACACAGCGGTCAATTCCGCAAAAGCGGCGAAGCTTATATTCACCATCCGATTGCCGTCACCGGCATTCTTGCGCAATGGCATCTTGATCCGCAGGCATTGATGGCGGCACTGCTGCACGACGTGGTGGAAGACACGCCCACCACCAAAACCGAAATCGGCGAACTGTTCGGCAAGTCGGTGGCCGAGCTGGTCGATGGCGTGTCCAAGCTCGACAAGCTCGAATTCCAGAACGAAGCGCACGCGCAGGCGGAAAATTTCCGCAAGATGCTGCTGGCGATGGCGCGCGACGTGCGCGTCATCCTCATCAAGCTGGCTGACCGGCTGCACAACATGCGCACACTCGGCTCGATGGCAGAAGAAAAACGCCATCGCATCGCGCAGGAAACCCTCGACATCTACGCGCCGATAGCCAACCGCCTCGGCCTCAACAGCATTTATCAGGAACTCGAAGATCTGTGCTTCCAGAACCTGCACCCGAACCGTTACAAGGTGCTGGCCAAGGCAGTCAAAACCGCGCGTGGCAACCGCAAGGAAGTGGTGGAAAAGGTGCGTGTGGCGATCCAGGAAAAACTGGCGGCATCGAATATTACGGCCACAGTAAGCGGGCGCGAAAAGCACCTGTTCAGCATCTACAAGAAAATGCAGGAAAAATCGCTGGCGTTTTCCGAGGTCTTCGATATCTACGGGTTTCGCGTACTGGTAGATGACATCCCCGCATGCTATCTCGCGCTGGGCGCGATGCACGGGCTGTACAAACCGATTCCCGGCAAGTTCAAGGATTATCTGGCGATTCCCAAGGCGAACGGCTACCAATCGTTGCACACCACACTGTTTGGCCCGTTTGGCACGCCGATCGAAATCCAGATCCGTACCCAGGAAATGCACAAGCTGGCCGAAGCCGGGGTCGCGTCGCACTGGCTGTATAAAAGCAGCGACGCCAGCATCAACGACGTGCAGCAAAGGACCCATCAGTGGCTGCAATCGCTGCTGGAGATTCAGGAGGGTGGCGGTGATTCAGCCGAATTCCTCGAACACATCAAAGTCGACCTGTTCCCCGACGAGGTCTATGTATTCACCCCCAAAGGCAAGATCATGTCGTTGCCGCGCGGTGCCACCGCGGTGGATTTCGCCTACGCGGTGCACACCGATGTCGGTAACCATTGCAGCGCGATCAAGGTCAACGGCGAACTGATGCCGATGCGCACCCAGTTGCGCAACGGCGATCAGGTCGAAATCATCACCTCACCCAACGCCAGCCCGAATCCGGCATGGATCAATTTCGTCGTGTCCGGCAAGGCGCGCGCCCACATTCGCCACTATCTGCGTACCCTGCATGCCGAAGAATCGGTGCAGCTCGGTGGCCGCCTGCTCGACCAGGCGCTGCGGGCGCTGGGTGGCGATCCAACCAAGGTGCAGGAAAAATGCTGGGAGCGCCTGTATAAAGAAACCGGCAAAACGCGCGAGGAAGTGCTCACCGACATCGGCCTGGGCAAACGCCTCAACGTGGTCGTGGCGCGCCAGTTGATGGCGCAGGAAACTGGCCAGGAAATCCCTCCGGCGCGGGGTGCGATTGCCATACGCGGTTCGGAAGGCGTGGCGGTGCAGCTGGCCAAATGCTGCCACCCGATTCCGGGCGACCCGATTATCGGCTTCATCAAATCTGATCAGGGACTGGTGATCCACACCCACGATTGCCCATCGATCAAACATTATCGCGACGACCCGGACAAGTGGCTGGACGTGGAATGGGAACCGGGTCTGACCAAGCTGTTCGACGTCAACATCAAGCTCATCGTGCTCAACCAGCGCGGTGTGCTGGCCAAACTGGCGGCGGCGATTGCCGACGAAGGTGCCAACATCGACAACGTGGCGATGGAAGAAGAAGACGGCAGCCAGTACACCACGATCTATTTCACCCTGCAGGTCGAGCAGCGCATGCACCTCGCACGCATCATGCGCGGGCTGCGCCGTCTGCCTGAAGTGGTGCGCATCATGCGCGTCAAAAACCGCAAGGACGGTCGCGCGCAAATACAATAATTTATTTTTCGAAGTGAGCTAAAGCATGCAAAAAATCATTATCAGCAGCGCCGCTGCGCCCGCTGCCATCGGTCCCTATTCCCAGGCGGTCAAAGTCGGCGATACCGTCTACCTGTCCGGCCAGATCGGCCTCGACCCCGCCAGCATGCAGCTGGTCGACGGGATAGATGCGCAGATCCATCAAGTGTTTAAAAACCTGCAAGCGGTTGCCAGCGCAGCGGGGGGCAGCCTCGCCGACGTGGTCAAGCTGAATATTTTCCTGATTGATCTCGGTCACTTTGCCAAGGTCAATGAAATCATGGCCGAATACTTCAGCGCGCCCCACCCGGCACGCGCCGCCGTTGGCGTGGCAGCGCTGCCACGCGGCGCCCAGGTGGAAGCCGACGGCGTGATGGTGCTGGCTTAAGCCCACTGCCTGCGCATGGCGGCCAGCCCCAAACCCGCCCAGCGCAAAGCCGCACTGACGCCGGATGGCACCCTGCCCGTCGCCTATGCCAAGCTCGGCCTGTTCACCCCAACCGATCTCGTCCTGCATCTGCCGCTGCGCTACGAGGACGAAACCCGGCTGACGCCCATTGGCGATGCCTTGCCGGGTCGCTCGCTGCAAGTGCAGGGCGAAGTCACGCAGTGCGACGTGTCCTACAAGCCGCGCCGCACGCTGGTGGCCAAAATCGCCGACGCCAGCGGCGAGCTCAATCTGCGCTTTCTGAATTTTTACGGCAGCCAGGCCAAACAGTTCGCCGTCGGCAAGACCATTCGCGCGCTAGGCGAGGCGCGTGGCGGTTTCTGGGGCATGGAAATGGTGCACCCGCGCTACCGCGTGGTCAGCGCCAACACGCCGCTGCCGGACAGCCTGACGCCGGTGTATCCGTCTGCCGCCGGTATCGCACAAAACCTGCTGCGCAAACAGATCGCCGTGGCATTGGCGCAGTCGGATTTGCGCGATACCTTGCCGGACAGCCTGCTCCAGCGTTATCACCTGCCCGATTTTGCCCGCAGCGTACGCACCTTGCACCACCCGCCGCCCGACATCCCGGTCAACCAGCTTGAATATCGCACGCACCCGGCCTGGCGGCGCATCAAATTTGACGAGTTGCTGGCGCAGCAATTGTCGCTGCGGCTGGCGCGCAACGCGCGGCGCAGCCAGGACGCCCCCGCCCTGCCTGGTCCGGTTGATTTGGTCGCGCAATTACAAGCTGCGCTGCCGTTCAGCCTGACCGCTGCGCAGCGGCGCTGCTGGGATGAAATTCACGCCGATCTGGGCGAACGTCATCCGATGCAGCGCCTGCTGCAGGGCGACGTCGGCAGCGGCAAAACCGTGGTTGCCGCGCTCGCCGCCGCCCAGGCCATCGGCCACGGCTATCAGGCGGCGTTCATGGCGCCGACGGAAATTCTCGCCGAACAGCATTTCCACAAACTGCGCCAGTGGTTTGCGCCGCTCGGTATCGAAGTGGTGTGGCTGGCGGGCAGCCTGTCGAAAAAGGACAAACTCGCCGCCTGCGCCAAACTTGCCAGCGGCGCGGCGTGGCTGGCGGCCGGCACCCACGCGCTGTTTCAGGAACAGGTCGAATTCGCCCGGCTGGGGCTGGCCATCATCGACGAACAGCACCGCTTTGGCGTGGCGCAACGCCTGGCCTTGCGCCAGAAGGGCGGCCAGCCGCACCAGTTGATGATGAGCGCCACGCCGATTCCGCGTACGCTGTCGATGAGTTATTACGCCGATCTCGACGTCTCGGTGATCGACGAACTGCCGCCCGGCCGCACGCCCATCGTCACCAAACTGCTCGCCGACAGCCGCCGCGAGCAGGTGATCGCACTGCTACGCGATCGCTGCCGCGACGGCACCCAGGCGTATTGGGTCTGTCCGCTGATCGAGGAGTCGGAAAAAGTGCAGCTGCAAACCGCACTCGACACCCACGCCGCGCTCACCGCTGCGCTGCCAGCGCTGTCCATCGGCCTGGTGCATGGGCGCATGAAGAGCCGCGACAAGGCAGCCACCATGGACGCATTCAAGCGCGGCGAGGTACAGTTATTGGTTGCCACCACCGTCATCGAAGTCGGTGTGGACGTACCCAATGCGTCGCTGATGGTAATCGAACATGCGGAACGCATGGGGCTGTCGCAACTGCACCAGCTGCGCGGTCGGGTCGGGCGCGGCAGCGCGCACAGCGCCTGTATTCTGCTGTACCAGACACCGTTATCCGACACCGCGCGCGCCCGCCTCAAGGTGATTTTCGAGAGCGGCGACGGCTTTCACATCGCGCGCGAAGACCTCAGGCTGCGCGGTCCGGGCGAGTTTCTTGGCGCACGTCAGTCGGGCGCGCCGATGCTGCGCTTTGCTGACCTTGAAGCCGATATCGACCTGCTGGAACAGGCGCGCGAGGCTGCTGACTGGCTGCTGGCCAATCAACCCGACAGCGCACACCGTCACGTCGCACGCTGGCTCGGTGGGCGGCAGGAATTTATCAAAGCGTGAATCCAGCATGATGATATAAAAATACCAGCCAGCCACAGGGGATGCTGCCGTTAACACTACACATCCATTCACTACCCACGCGCCCGACATGACCGCCCTCAAATCCCTGTTTAGCTGCCTGCTTGTCAGCTTCAGTTTGTCCAGCACCGCCCAGGCCGCACCTGAATCCTTGCTACTCGGCATCAATGAAGGCACGTCAGGATCCAGTACTTACCTGCAAATGCAGGACAAATACAAACCGCTGGCGCGCTATCTGGCGGCACAGCTCAAGCGCCCGGTCACCGTCGAGTCGGCGCGCATTCTCAGCAGTCTGCAATACAACCTGCACCAGAAACGCTACGATCTGGTATTGATCCGCCCCAGCCATATCGCAGCGCAAGCGATGCGCGATGACGGCTACCGGGTGGTCGCCACCGCCAAAGGCGACGCCGTGACGCAATTCATCGTGCGTGCAGACTCACCCATCAAAACACCGGCTGACCTGAAAGGCAAAAAAATCGGCCTGCCCGATGCACAGGCCTACCCCACCCGCATCGCGCTGGCGATGCTGCGTGACAAAGGGATAAAACCCAGTCAAGTCAACATTACCTATTTCCGCGAACAAGAAGCAGTAGGGTATGCGGTGAAACAAAAAACCCAGGACGCAGGTGTGGTGGTGTCCTATTCCAAAGTCGCCAAAAACTGGGGAGCCGAAGGCGGGCGGGTGTTATGGCAAAGCCCGAAACTACCATTCTGGTCGGTGTCCGCCTCACCCAAAGTTGACGCAGCAACCTTCGAAGCAGCCAAAGCAGCTTTGCTGAATCTCAACAAAAGCGCTGATGGCAACGCCATTCTCAAAGGCGCGGGGATAGACAGCTTTGTGGCGGGCGACGCGGCGCCTTACCTGGCCATGCTCAAGTGGGTCGGCAACTGAGCAGTCGCCGCACAGTTTTGGCATAATGCCCGGATTCGACATATTTGCCACCCATCCGGTTTGATCAATTCCACTGCTACCTGGCGTTCGCGCCTGATTGGCGTGCGCGGCACCCAACGTGCCTGGCTCACTGACCAAGGTTCGCTCACCCAACGCATCCTGGCGCGTTGCCCGCGTTTTGCCGTGCGCCACGTACAACAGCAACGTGCCGCTGCCGCGCTGGATGAAGCCTTGCTATGCGGCCTCAAACCCGCCTGCGTCACCACCCTGCGCGAAGTTTATCTGTATTGTCACGACATCCCGGTGGTGTTCGCACACAGCGTACTCCCGACCCGCAGCCTGCGCGGTGGCTGGCAGGGGCTGGGCAAACTCGGCAGCAAGCCCCTGGGCGGCGCGCTGTTCGCCAACCCGCTGGTGCAGCGTACACCGTTGCAGTTCACCCGCCTGTCACCACGCCACCGCCTGTATCAGCGCGCCTGCGAACGGCTTCCACAACGCCCGGCCTCGCTGTGGGCACGGCGCTCGCTATTCAGCCTCGGTGGCAAGCACATCCTGGTCACCGAAGTTTTTTTACCCGGCATTCTGGAGTTGTCATGACCCTGACCGAGCGCCTGAACCAATATGAAAAACTGATGCGGCTGGATAAACCCATCGGCATTCTGCTGCTGTTATGGCCGACTTTATGGGGCATCTGGTTTGCCGCCAGCGGCCACCCAGACTTCATGGTGCTGTGGATTTTCGTACTCGGTACAGTGCTGATGCGTTCCGCTGGCTGCGTCATCAACGACTACGCCGACCGCGACTTTGACGCGCATGTGGCACGCACCCGCGAGCGTCCGCTGGCCGCCGGGCGGATTTCCGGCAAAGAGGCGCTGCTACTGGCGAGTGGCCTGGCGCTGGTGGCATTTCTGCTGATTCTGCCGCTGAATAAATTAGTGCTGCTGTTGTCGATCCCCGCCGTACTGCTGGCCGCCAGCTACCCCTATACCAAACGCTTTTTCGCCGTTCCGCAGGCATATCTGGGCATCGCTTTCGGCTTTGGTATCCCGATGGCGTACGCCGCGATCCAGGGCCACGTTCCGCTGGAAGCCTGGCTATTGCTGCTCGCCAACGTGTTCTGGTCAGTCGCCTACGATACCGAATACGCCATGGTCGACCGCGACGACGACGTAAAAATCGGCATCAAAACCTCGGCGCTGACGTTCGGGCGGTTTGACGTGACGGCGATCATGCTGTGCTATGCCGCTAGCCTCACTTTGCTGGCATACGTTGGCTGGCGGCTCGGGCGCGGTGGCTGGTTTTATGGCGGGCTGGGCGTGGCAGCGGGACTTGCCGCCTACCATTACACATTGATTCGCGGGCGCGACCGGGCATTATGCTTCAAGGCGTTTCTGCACAACAACTGGCTCGGTGGCGCGGTGTTTGTCGGGCTGGTGCTGGATTACGCGCTGCGCTGATTTGCCTTTTAACGACACGCCACGGTTTTAAGCTGGCCGTCGCCAAACGCCTGCTGGATCTGCTGCAGTTGCGCCTGCTCACCCGCATCCAGCTGGTTCAGCAGCAGCACGCTGGCGGTTTTGCCGCGCGCTTCGATGCGGCTGTTCTGCACGCCTTTTTTGCGCAGTTCGGCCATGCGCGCATCGGCAATCGGCAGTTTGGCGTACAACCCGAGCGAAATCGCATTCTCCCATTTACCCACCCGCACCACGGCGAGGTCTTTTACCCCCGCATTCGCCAGTTCATTGAGCTTGGCATCGGCCAGCGTTTTGTTCGCCAGCGGCGGGACATACACCCAATACGGCCCGCCCGGCTCACCCTGCGCTTGCGTCACCAGCCGATCACCCAGCTTCAGCGGCGCCAGCAACGTATCAGCTTCGTCCAGCCGCGCCGCCGCAATCGGCCCCCAGCGCAGGCAGGCCAGCGGGGCTGCCTCAGCATCCAGTTGAGGGGGCACGGGTGGCACGGCCACGGGCACAGGTGCCGGTGTCGGCTGCGGCGCCTTGACCGGTGCTGCGGCAACGGCAGCCGGTTCACCCAACAAGCGAATCTGCTCCGCCCGGATGGGTCGATGCTGCGTTTGATCGGCACTACCACCTGTACTGGACTGAAACACGGCAAACGCCAGCACATTGCCCAGCAACAACAGTAAAAACAGCAATTTCATCGGGTCATGTCCAATGCGATCAGGCGCAAGCCTTCGAGTACAAGATTGTCTATCTGGCGCAGGGGTTGCGGCAAATACGGCGCCAGCCTGGCTGCGTCACCACCGCTGAGCACCAGACCCGGTTGCGCATCGGCCAGCTGCGCCAACTGCTGATATTGCGCGGTCACGGCACCCGCCAGTGCGCGCAAACGGCCAGTCTCCAGCGCGTCATGGGTATTGTCCGGCCAGACGCGAAATTGTCCAGCAGTGGTATCCGGCAGGGCGGTAACCGGCGGCAACGCCGTGCCCAGCAGGTGATAGCCCGGCACAATCAGGCCGCCGAGAAAACGTCCGGCATGCAGCGCATCTACCGTCAGCGCGGTACCGGCGTTGACCACCAGCTGCGTGCCGCCGGCCAGCTGCTGCGCGGCAACCAGCGCGGCCCAGCGGTCTGCGCCGAGTTGCGCCGGGTCGGCGTAGCCATTTTCAACGCCGCACTGACGCGCGCACGCGACCACCCGTTGCAGCGGCAGCTGGAACGCTGCCAGCGCCTGCACCCAATCCGCATACGCCGTAGCCGCTGCAACGTGGCTGACGACGATGCGCGTCGGCGGCGGCAAATCCGCCAGCGCGGCGGGCAAACGCGTCAGATCGTCATGCGCAAGTTGCCCCTGCGCGCGCCAGTTGACGCCATCATGCAAGCCCCATTTGATGCGCGTATTACCCGCGTCGATGGCCAGTAAAATCATGCCACGCACCGGGTTAAATGCACTTCGCCGCTGTTTACGCGGCTGCGCTGGCCGTCGGCGTGTTCCAGCACCAGCGCGCCGTCTTCCGTCAGCTCCACGACTTTGCCGCACAGATCGGCGCCGTTGGCCAGCAACACGCGCACCGGCTTGTCCTGGTACGCATGTGCAGCCTGCCATTCACCGCGCAACTCACGCAAACCCTGCGCCTCAAACGCAGTCAACACATCGTGCAAATGCCGCAGCACACTCCCCAGCAACACGTTGCGATCCACCGGGCGATCGAGCACTTCCGCCAGATCAGTGACCGCCTGATCGATTTCATCACGCACCGCCGTCGGCAAGCGCAGGTTGATGCCGATACCGATAATCGCCACCGACGGCCCCATCACGTCGCCCTGCACTTCGATCAGTATCCCGGCCAGCTTGCGGTATTGCCACAACACATCGTTGGGCCATTTAAGCTGCAAATCCGCCGCGCCGAATTCGCGCAGGCTTCTTAACAATGCGACCCCCACCGCCAGACTCAGGCCGGACAGCGCGCTGATGCCCTGATTGAAACGCCACAACACCGAAAACGTCAGGCTGCCACCCGGCACACTGTGCCAGGTACGGCCACGTCGCCCGCGCCCGGCGTGCTGGATTTCTGCCGCCAGACAGCTGCCGTGTGGCGCGCCCGCCAGCGCCCGACGCATCAGCTCGGCGTTGGTCGAATCGATGCTGTCGACGATGTCAAGGGTGTAGGCCGCCCCCCCCGGCAGGGACGCGATCGCAGACGCATCCAGCCAGCTCGCGCCGCCCGACAGGCGATAGCCGCGACCACGCACCTTGTGCAGCACTGCGCCCGCGGTTTGCGCCGCCTGCAGCGCATTCCAGACACTGGCGCGCGACACGTCAAAGCGCTGTGCGAGCGCTGCGCCGGAGTGAAATTCACCGTCGGACAAGACACGCAGCAGAGGCAGTAGAAGGCTATTCAAATCAGGCGGCAAACAGGCTGGGAACAGGCGAGAATCTTACCACGCAGTGTCAGTCCGACAGCAGGCCGCTGGGCAGGCCGTCGATGCTGGTCTGGTTTTTTTCACGCCAATAGTCGAGCAAACCCTGCGCGCCCTTCTTTTCCGCCCAGCGCGCCAGCGTATCGCGCTCGCCGGCGTACACATAACGCGGCACGGCGTAACCGCACGAAGTCTGCACCGAATCGACCTGCAACTCGATGATCTGGCGCACCGCAGGCAGCTCGCCAAATTGCGCGCGCAACGTTGCCCAGTCGGCATCACGTGGTTGGATCGCGCGCCCCCGGCCATATAACCGCAAAATCAGCATGTCCTCGTCAAAGCTGCAAAACATCAGCGTCAGGCGGCCATTTTGCAGCAGGTGTGCGGCGCTCTCATTGCCGCTGCCGGTTAAATCCAGATACGCCACGCGCCGGTCGTCGAGTATGCGCAAACTGTCCATCCCTTTGGGCGACAGGTTGATGCGCCCGGCATCGGCCGCGCTGGCGGTGAAAAATATTTTCTGGCGGCGGATGAAAAGCCGGTGCTGCTCGTTCATCGCAGGATAAAATTTGGCCATTGCGTCCTCCTCAATCCGCCAGCATAAAAACATGGCCTACAAACGACAAGCCCGCATCGTGTTTTTTTGCGGCAGCCACCCCGCGCCGGCCAACCTCGCCGCGCATTACGCCAACACCCTGGGCAGCGAGTGGATGACCGCGCGCGCAGCCGTGTTGCCGGGTGTGGCGGGCGAAGTGCCGGTGCTGGACGATGCCCTGCTGGCGTGGGCGGATCTGCTGGTCACGCTTGACGCCGCCGCGCTGGCCGCCAAGCCCGCATTGCGTAGCGGCCTGCAGCACCGCCATTATCCGTTCGAACCGCTGCCCGAAGTGCGGGATAAAACCGGCTGGACTGCGCTGGCAGCGCGCATTCGCCAGCGTGTTGAAGGCATGATCGGCGGCATGCGTCTGCTGCAAAAAGCCGCGCACGCGCCCGACGGTTTATAATCCCCGAAACAAAACCAACTCAACTCAATACGTGGAGAATCTTATGGCCGAGACCGCCATCCCCCGCAACAATGTCGAACTCGCACATCTCACGCAATTTCTGACGCAGCAATACCTGTGTGAATCGCTCACCGTCGCTGAAGTCAACACCCTGCTGAACTACCTGACCGTGCTGCACTTCAACACCGACGCGGTGATTTCGGATGTCGGCGATATCGGCGACGAGCTGTATTTCGTGGTCAAGGGCGAAGTGGCGCTGGTGATTCCGGACGGCACCACCGAATACGAAGTGACCCGCTCTGGCGCGGGCGAAATGCTCGGCATGATGTCGTTCTTCGACAAGCGCGCGCGCTCGGTACGGCTGGTCGCCAAGGCCGAAGACACGCAGGTGCTGAAACTGTCGCGTGCCATGTACAAGCGCATGAAGGTCGAACACCCGTACATCGCCATCAACATCGTCGAACAGGCCGTGCTGAGCATGGATCACCTGTTCCGCGCCGTCAGCAGCGACCACGCGCAGTTCTCGCATTACCTGTACGGCTCGGGCGTGAAGGCCTGATACACGGCTAAAAGCATGGACAGGATTACAACGGATTTCTCAGGATTAACAAAACTAAAGCCAGCAAGCAATATAAGTGCTTAGCCAGTAAATCCTGCAAAAAATCCTGTTAATCCTGTCCATAGCCGTAAAAAATGCATCAACTGCCCTGCCCCATGCCTTCCTGCAAACCCGCCGCAAACGTCAGCTGAGCAACGTTGTCGCGGGTGAAAAAGCCCTCAAAATCGCCAAACCGTTGCACGTATTCGATAATCAGCGAAGAAAAATCCGACGCAGATGAGAAGATCTGCTTGAGACCTTCTTCACGCGAGCCGATGGTGTCGAGCAGAAAACCCTTGCCCTGCGCGGTGATCGCATCCACCACAAAATCGATGTGTTCCTTGCCGTTGCGCTGGCCGTCTTTTACCGCCAGCGCGATATGGTGCAGGCGCGGGCCATAATTACGCACGAAAGTCTCGGTCGGGCTCGGCAGCAAATCCAGATGGTTGACGCAATACGGCTGGTTGTTGGCGGTGAACACCTTGGCCGGACTCGTCGACTCGGGTTGCAAGCGCACGTTTTTGGTGACGTTGGTCGATGAATTCTGATCCTTGATGTCGTAGCTACCCCAGTAGTAATAACTCGACAGCGCCAGATATTCAAGCAGCGCCGCTTCGCGGTTCTGACTGTAGACACGCGTCGCCAGATGGTCGATCGGCAGGATCATGTCAGCAATGCCCAGCCGCTCCTGCATTTCCTTGCCGCGCTCGTAGGCAGCCTGCACCGTCGGCAATATCACGCATTCGCCGTGCTGATACACGCGGATGCCATCACTTGGGCGTTCCATGTAGCCGACCATGTTCTGCGTATACGGCGACGGCTTGGAAAAACTCACGTTGAGCGGTAAATCCAGTTCCGCCAGCTGCCCGACCGGGAAGAAACGGAACTCGCGCTGCTGCTGTAGCGCCACCACTTCGTGACGGTTGGTGGTGCGCAGAATCTCGCCCAGATAACGGCTGTGCGGGCGCCGTGCGCCGACCGGATACAGATCGTTCAAGTGCCGAAAAATATCGCTGTAACTGGCGTCCTTGACTTCGCGCAGCAGGATATCCGGCGAATTCATGTCGATGCGCAGCACGTGCGTCAGGTGGCGCGCGCTGTCGAGCGTGACCAGATAATGATACGGCGTCATCAGCGCCAGTTCGGCGATGTATTCCACTGAATTGCCCGGTTCGACGGTAATCATCAGCGCCTCGATACCGCCTATCATTTCAGTCAGGCCGCTGCGGTCGCGCTCCGCCAGCAGGCGCGGCAGATAGGTTTCAAAAAACGCTGAATTCTGTTTGTCGCCCTGGCGCGGATGGGATGTCGATTGCAGCATGGTGGGTTCCAGAAAAAAATTAACGTGCGTGCCAGCGCAAATCCAGCGTCATCGGGAAGCGCGGATTCAACGGCTCAGCATCCACCACCAGCGCCCCGGCACTGTGGCCGTGTTCCCAGAAACGCGCCCGGCGACGCGCTTCGGCCTCATTGGCGTTGACCGGGAAGGTATCGTAGTTGCGTCCGCCGGGATGGCTGACGTGG
>DZDB01000023.1:4614-18188 GCA_022736605.1 Sideroxydans lithotrophicus | reverse complement strand
ACCCCTGCAACAACCGCATCTCCGCCGCCGCCAGATTCTCCGGCACCCCGCGCAACACCAGCACGTCACCTGCCATGACCTTGGTATCCGGCTGCGGATCCAGGCCACGAATATTGCGGCGGCGCACGGCGATGACTTCCACGCCCAGTTCCAGCACACCGGTTTCGGCCAGCGTTTGCCCGGCACTGGTGGCCTGTTCGGTGACCAGCACCGACAGCAGCCTCGGCTGGGCAGTTTCGGTCAGCTCGGCTTCTTCGTCGGTGGCACCACGAAAGAAGCCGCGCAACAAGCCATAGCGCTGTTCCCGCACGCCGCGCAGCTTTTTCAGCACGCGGGTGAGCGGCACGCCGAGCAGCAACAGCGCATGCGATGCCAGCATCAGCGAGCCTTCCAGCACTTCTGGCACGACCTCGGCGGCACCCGCCTGTTTCAGTGCGTCGATATCGGTATCGTCGACGGTGCGCACCACCACCGGCAGGTCGGGGCGTAGCTCCTGTACCACGGCGAGGATTTTCATCGCGCCGGGCAAACTGGCAAAGGTGATAACCAGCGCCCGCGCGCGTTTCAGCCCCGCCGCCTTGAGCACTTCGCGGCGCGCGGCGTCGCCGTATACCACGCTCTCGCCCGCTGCCGCAGCAGATTTGACCCGCGCCGGGTCAACGTCAAGCGCCATGAAGGGAATGTTCTCCGATTCCAGCAGACGCGCCAGGCTTTGCCCGCTGCGGCCATAGCCGCAAATAATCAGGTGCTCGTCGACGCCGAAGCTTTTGACCGCGATGTCCTGCAATTCTTTGGCGCGACCCGCCCATTCGTCGCCGCACAGGCGACGCGTGATGGCGTCGGTATATTGAATCACGATGGGTGCGATCATCATCGACAGCACCAGCGCCGCCAGCACGATTTGCAGCGTGGCACCCATCACCAGATTGAGGCTGCCCGCCTGCGCCAGCAGCACAAAACCGAATTCGCCGCCCTGCGCCAGCCCCAGCGCGGTACGCATGGCGACCGGCGATTCGTTGCCAAATGCCCGCCCCAAGCCCCACACCAGCGCGGTTTTGAACAGCACCAGCGCGACCAGCACGCCAATCACCCAGCCCAGATGCGCCCACACCGCGTGCAGGTCAAGCAGCATGCCGATGGTGACAAAAAACAGCCCGAGCAGCACGTCGCGGAACGGCTTGATGTCGTCTTCCACCTGGTAGCGGAATTCGGTTTCGGAAATCAGCATGCCGGCCAGAAACGCACCCAGCGCCAGCGACAGCCCCGCCTGGTCGGTCAAATACGCCAGCCCCAGCGTAATCAGCAACACGTTGAGCATGAACAGCTCGGACGATTTATGTCCGGCCACCATGCTGAACCACGGCCGCATCAGTTTTTGCCCGACAAACAACAGCAGAAACAGCACCACAGCCGCTTTGGCGCTGGCCCAACCCAAGTCTGCCCAAAGATTTTCACTGCCTGCGGCCAGGGTCGGAATCACAATCAGCAGCGGCACCACGGCCAGATCCTGAAACAGCAGCACGGCGATCATCTGCCGTCCATGTCGCGATTGCAGTTCCAGCCGTTCCGTCAGCATCTTGCTGACAATCGCGGTGGACGACATCGCCAGCGCGCCGCCCAGCGCCAGCCCGGCCGCCCACGGCAGCCCCACGGCCCAGGCCAGCGCCATCACCACTAACACTGTCACGCCTACCTGCGCGCCGCCAAAGCCAAACACCATGGTGCGGATCGCTTTGAGCTTGGCCAGGCTGAATTCCAGCCCGATGCTGAACATCATGAACACCACGCCAAATTCGGCCAGATGGCGGGTATTATCGCTGTCAGGTATCCAGCCCAGTGCGTGCGGACTGACGACAATGCCGACCAGCAAGTAGCCCAGCATGGACGGCAAACGCAACACGCGAAACAGCGCAGAAACCACCACCGCAGCGGCGAGCAAAATAAGAACAAAGCCAAGTGTAGTGTGCATAGCCTCAAGGGTATGGGCTAAGCGCGGCTACCGCAATAGGCAGGGCGTCTTGTATACTTGTGCGCAATTCCAATGGCCTGCCTTTTACCATGCCCGCATCCGCTCCACCCGCTTTTGACAGCGTCGCCGCCTTGACCCTGGCGCGCCGCGTACTGCATATCGAGGCGCACGCGCTGGAAACTCTGCGTGACCGGCTTGACGATAGTTTTATCGAGGCGATGAAACTGATTCTCGCGTGCCGGGGCCGGGTGGTGGTGAGCGGCATGGGGAAATCCGGCCACGTCGGCAACAAGATCGCCGCCACGCTGGCCAGCACCGGCACCCCGGCGTTTTTTGTGCACCCGGGCGAAGCCAGCCACGGCGACCTCGGCATGATTACCCATGAGGACGTGTGCATCGCGCTGTCGAATTCGGGTGAGAGCGCCGAACTGACCAGCATCGTGCCGCTGATTAAACGGCGTGGCGCGCGGCTCATCTCGATGACCGGCAACCCCAATTCCACCTTGGCGCGCGAAGCTGATGTGCACCTCGACGCCAGCGTCGCGCAGGAGGCCTGCCCGCTCAACCTGGCGCCGACCGCCAGCACCACCGCCGCGCTGGCGCTGGGCGACGCGCTGGCGGTGGCGCTGCTGGAAGCGCGCGGTTTCGGTGCCGACGACTTCGCGCGCACCCATCCGGGCGGCTCGCTCGGGCGCAAACTGCTGGTACACGTACACGACATCATGCACAGCGGCGACGCCCTGCCACGCGTCTCCGCCGATGCGCTGCTACCTGCGGCGCTGCTGGAAATGACGCGCAAGGGTCTGGGCATGACCGCGATCCAGGATGACAACGGCCATTTGCTGGGCATCTTCACCGACGGTGATTTGCGTCGCGTGTTGGAAAAAGCCGTCGATTTTCACCACACGCCCATCCGCGAGGTGATGAGCACCCAGCCGCGCAGCATCAGTGCAGACCAGCTCGCCGTGGCGGCCGTCGAGAAAATGCAGCGCCATAACATCAACGGCCTGCTGGTGGTCGACACGGACAACAAACTGGTTGGCGCGCTGAACATGCTCGACCTGCTGCGCGCGGGCGTGGTCTAAGCATGGACGCCCCGATGCAGGACGCAGAACGCCGTGCCCGCGCGATCAAACTCGCCATTTTTGATGTAGACGGCGTGATGACCGACGCCCGGCTGATTTTTGGTGACGACGGCCAGGAATACAAAGCCTTCAACTCGCTCGACGGTCACGGCCTGAAAATGCTGCAAAGCACCGGCGTGGAGATCGCCATCATCACCGGACGCAGTTCGAGTGTGGTCGCACACCGCGCGCGTAACCTCGGTATCACGCATCTGTATCAAGGTGTTGAAAACAAGCTTGTCGCCTACCAGACCCTGCTCGCCAAACTGGAACTCGAACCGGAACAGACCGCCTACATGGGTGATGACGTCATCGACCTGCCAATCATGATCCGCTGCGGGCTGGCGATTGCGGTGCCCGCCGCGCCCGCCGTGGTGCGCCAGTATGCACACCTCACCACCCATCAGCACGGCGGCAACGGCGCAGTGCGCGAGGCGTGCGAATTCATCATGCAAGCGCAAGGCAGCTACGACGGCGTCATCGCACACTATCTGGCATGACCTATAAACCGGCCTTCTGGTTTCCCATCAGCATTCTCGCCGTGCTGGCCGCGCTCAGCCTGTGGCTGCAATACGCAGTCAAATCGCCGAACGGCGGCGCGGGCGACAATGGCGCGCACATCGCCGACTACATCGTCGACAACCTGCACGCGGTGCAGACCAACGCCAGCGGCAAGCCGGAAAACACCCTCAGCGCGGGCAAACTGCAACACTTCATGGACGATGACAGCAGCCTGCTCGATACGCCACACTTCACCACCATCGACCCAAAATCGGGCAACGTCGACGTGCGCTCGAATACCGCGCTGGTCACCAGCAAGGGCGAAAAAATCACCTTCACTGGCCAGGTCGTGCTGCTGCGCGACAGCCTCGACAACCAGGACCCGATGCGGCTCACCACCGACTATCTGGAAGTGTTTCCCGATCAGCACCTGATGCGCACCAACCGCCCGGTTGCGGTCAGTGGCGCTCAGGTCAATTTCACTGCCGGCGGGCTGGTACTGAACGACCAAACCCGCCTGCTGCAACTCACCCGCCACGTCAAGGCCCGCTATGCACCCATCCATTAAACTCACCATTACCGCCCTGTTATTTGCCCTGAGCAGCGCCGCCGCGCTGGCAGAAAAAGCCGACCGTAGCCAGCCAGTCAATCTGGAAGCCGACAACGTGACCGTCGATGACCGCAATAAAGTCAGCGTGTATCAGGGCAACGTCAGTCTGGTACAGGGCACCATGTCGTTGCAGGCCGACCGCATCGAGGTGCGCCAGGACGCCGCCGGATTCGACAAGGCCACCGCGTTCGGCAACCCGGTCAAATTCCGCCAGAAACAGGAAGGCAAGGACGAATACATCGAAGGCTACGCCAAACGCGTGGAATACGACGGCAAGCAGGGCAAGCTCGAACTGTTTGGCGACGCGCGCCTGAAAAAAGGGGCGGACGTACTCAACGGCAACTACATTTCATACAATGCCAACACCGAATTCTTTGAGGTCAAAGGTGCAGGGACGCCTGGCACACCGGGCAGCGGTCGGGTGCGTGCAGTGATCCAGCCCAAGAACACCGCGCCTGTCGAAACTGCGCCACTGGCACCGCTCAAACCCATGCCCGCCATCAAGCCAGTCGCTCCCTGACCGTTAAACGTATATGAGCCTACTCAAAGCGCAACACCTGAAAAAAGCCTACAAATCCCGCGTCGTCGTGAAAGACGTCTCGCTTGAGGTCAACAGCGGTGAAGTGGTCGGCCTGCTCGGCCCGAATGGCGCGGGCAAAACCACCTGCTTTTACATGATTGTCGGCCTGGTCGGACTCGATGGCGGCCAGATTCACATCGACCAGACCAGCCTCGGCGACATGCCCATCCACCAGCGCGCAGCATTGGGCTTGAGCTACCTGCCGCAGGAGGCGTCGATTTTCCGCAAGCTGACGGTGGCGGAAAATATCCGCGCGATTCTGGAATTAAAGGATTACAGCGCCGCCGACATTGACACCCACCTCGACCACCTGCTGGAAGACCTGCACGTGGCGCACCTGCGCGACGCGCCTGCCATCAGCCTGTCGGGTGGTGAGCGGCGGCGCGTGGAAATTGCGCGCGCGCTGGCAATGAATCCACGCTTCATCCTGCTCGACGAACCGTTTGCCGGAATCGATCCGATTGCCGTACTCGACATCCAGAAACTGATCCGCTTTCTGACCGAACGCGACATCGGCGTGCTCATCACCGATCACAATGTGCGCGAGACACTGGGCATCTGCGACCGCGCCTACATTATCAACGACGGCACGGTAATGGCTGCTGGCAAGCCGGAAGAAATCATTTACAATGAAAATGTAAGAAAAGTGTATCTGGGAGAGCACTTCCGCTTGTGAAAGCCCTGTCAGATAAGCCTCTCATTCACCCCGAAAACAAACACCGGGGACTTGGCATCCAAACATGAAACACAGTTTACAGCTCAAACTTTCTCAACACCTCACGCTCACGCCTCAGCTGCAGCAGTCAATTCGGCTATTGCAACTGTCGACACTGGAACTGAACCAGGAGCTGGAGCAGATGCTGCAGGAAAATCCACTGCTTGAGCGGGTTGATAATCTCGACGACGGCGCCACCCACATTAACGGCAACGACACTGAACTGCGTGCCGACGCGCCCGCAGAAACCACCGTCAGCAGCGAAGCCAGCGACACCCCACCGGAACCGGAAACGCGCGAGATTTCCGACATGGACTGGGAATCCGAAGGCAGCTACGGTTCGCCGGACGACGATGACGACGATCATGATTATCAGCACGGCTCGTCCGAGATGGCGTCGCTGCGCGACCATCTGAGCTGGCAGCTCAACCTCACGCCGCTGGAAGAACGCGATAAGCGTCTGGTGCTGCTACTGATTGATGCGCTCGACGAAGGCGGCTACCTGTCGCAAAGCCTGGAAGACATCGCCGAAATGCTGCCAGACGAGCTGGAGGTCGAGATTGACGAACTGCAAATTGCGCTGAAACATCTGCAAAACCTTGAGCCCACCGGCGTGGGTGCACGCGACCTGTCTGAGTGTCTGGTGCTGCAACTGCGTGCATTACCGGACGATACCCCACACCTTGACTGCGCCTTGACCATTGCCCAGACGCATCTGAACGAACTGGGCGCGCGCGATTACACCGGGCTAAAACGCAAACTGCACTGCGACGACGACGCCCTGCGCTGCGCCCGCGACTTGATCACCCGGCTCAACCCACGCCCCGGCTCGGATTTTGGCGTATCCGACACACGCTACGTCGTACCGGATGTCATCGTCAAGAAAATCAAAGGCCTGTGGGTCGCCAGCCTCAACCCCGACGCCATGCCCAAGCTGCGTATCAACCGCATGTATGCCGATATCCTGTCGCGCAACCGCGATGTCAGCCACGCCCAGCTGTCGAGCCAACTGCAGGAAGCCAAATGGCTGATTAAAAATGTGATGCAGCGCTTTGATACCATCCTGCGCGTGTCGCAAAGCATCATCGACCGGCAGCGCCATTTTTTCGAACACGGCGAAGTCGCCATGCGGCCACTGGTGCTGCGTGAAATCGCCGAAACCGTGGAGCTGCACGAATCGACCATTTCGCGCGTCACCACGCAAAAATACATGATGACACCGCGCGGCATTTATGAACTCAAGTACTTCTTCGGCAGCCATGTCAGTACCGATGCCGGCGGCGCCTGCTCGGCGACGGCCATCCGCGCGCTGATCAAGCAGCTGGTCGCATCCGAAAACGCAAAAAAACCTTTATCCGACGGACAGATCGCAGAGTTGCTCGGCCAGCAAGGCATTGTGGTGGCACGCCGCACCATTGCCAAGTACCGCGAATCGCTGCAAATCTCGCCCGCCAGTCAGCGCAAGTCGCTGTAATGGCCATCATTGGCCGCAACCACCAGAAAGGCACACCATGAATCTCACCATTACCGGCCATCATCTGGAAATCACCCCCGCAATCCGCAGCTATGTCGTGTCCAAAATGGACCGGGTCAAGCGCCACTTTGACCACGTCATCGACATCAACGTCATCATGACGGTAGAAAAACTCAAACACATCGTCGAAGCCAACGTCCACCTGCGCGGCAAGGATATTTTCGTACAAGCTGAAGACGCCGACATGTACGCTGCGATTGACGGTCTCACCGACAAGCTGGATCGCCAGGTCGTCAAGCACAAGGAAAAGCACGGCGACGTGCATCAGGCGCAAGGCGCAGTCAAACACCAGACCGCAGATAACGCAGGCAGCGCCGAATAATCCTGTCGCCATCCATGAACCTCATTGTTCCCCTGCTGCCTGACGACCACATCCTGCTGGATCTGGAAGTCGGCAGCAAAAAACGTTTATTCGAGCACGTCGGCCAACTATTTGAAGACCGCATCGGGCTCGCTCACAGCACCGTTTTTGACAGCCTGCTGGCGCGTGAAAAACTTGGTTCCACCGGACTGGGACACGCCATCGCCATCCCGCATGGCCGCATCAAAGGTCTGAAACAGGCCAGCGGCGCACTGATCCGCCTGAAAACGCCAATCGATTTCGACGCGCCAGACAGCATTCCGGTCAACCTGCTGTTTGTGCTGCTGGTGCCCGCCCAGGCCACCGACCTGCACTTGCAGATTTTAGGCGAGCTGGCGGAAATGTTCAGCGACAAGCGACTGCGTGACGCGCTCATCGGTGCACCCGATGCCGTCAGCGCGCATGCACTGATCCAGCGCTGGACGGCCTGATGACGCACTCGATTCCGGTCAGCAAGATGTTCGCGGCGCTGGCGCGCACGCTCGCACTGGACTGGATCAGCGGCCAGCAGGGCGGCGCAAAACTGCTGGTCGGCGACACGGTACAAAAACCCTCGCTGGCGCTGGTTGGCCACCTCAATTTTGTTCATCCCAACCGCGTCCAGGTACTCGGCTGTGCCGAGATGGATTACCTGCGCAGTCTGAATGCCGGGCAGTTGACGCTGGCGATCGACAGCCTGTTTTCCACTGAACTGGCAGCCGTCATCGTCGCCAATGGCGAAGCGGTACCCCCCGCGCTGCTGGCGGCATCGGCGCGCTGCGAAACGCCTTTGTTCACCTCGCCACAGGCCAGCCCGCAGCTGATGTCAGTGTTGTCTCACTACCTTACCCAGGTACTGGCCGAATCCACCAGTGTGCATGGCGTGATGCTGGAAGTCATCGGCCTGGGTGTGCTGCTGACCGGTAACGCAGCAGTGGGTAAAAGTGAACTGGCACTAGAGCTGATCACGCGCGGCCACCGCCTGATCGCCGACGACATCGTCGAACTGCACAAGGTGGCACCCGATACGCTGGAAGCGCACTGCCCGGATATGTTGCAGGATTTTCTCGAGGTGCGCGGGCTGGGCATCCTGAATATCCGCACGCTGTTTGGCGAGACGGCGGTCAAGCTGCAAAAGAACCTCAAACTAATAGTGCATCTGAAAGCATTGGCCGACGATCCAAGCTTAACCGCCTCGCGGCTGGAAATGCACGCTTCATCGGAAACCATCCTCGGAGTAGAAATCTCACGGGTACACCTGCCGGTGGCCGCCGGGCGCAATCTGGCGGTGCTGGTCGAGGTCGCCGCGCGCAATCACATCCTGCACATGCGCGGCATCGACAGCGCCGCTCAGTTCATCGCGCGCCAGCAACAACAACTGGAACTGGACGAATGATGCGGCTGGTGCTGATCAGCGGCCTGTCCGGCTCCGGCAAGAGCGTAGTGCTCAACGTGCTGGAAGACGCCGGCTACTACTGCATCGACAACCTGCCCGCCAATCTGCTGTCACAAACCATTATTTTTCTGGAGGCCAGCGGCTACCACAAGGTCGGCATTACCGTCGATGCGCGTAGCGGTGATTCTTTTCTGGAGCTGCCCGAGCTGGTCGAACAGTTACGGCAGCACGTTGACCTGCGGCTGATTTTCCTCGAATCCAAAACCGAGACACTGGTGCGCCGTTTTTCCGAAACGCGCCGCCGCCATCCGTTATCCAGCGATGAACGTTCGCTGCGCGAAGCCATCGTGCTGGAGCGCGAACTGCTGACTGAAGTTGCCCAGATCGGGCACCGCATCGACACCAGCGACTTATCCGCAAACGCCTTGCGCGGCTGGGTCAAAGACCTGATTTCAGTACAGAGCTCGCGCCTGACACTGCTGATCACCTCGTTCGGTTTCAAACACGGCATCCCGCTCGACGCTGATCTGGTATTTGACGTACGCTGCCTGCCCAACCCGCATTACGACCCGCTGCTGCGCCCGCAAACCGGCCGCGACGCCGACGTCATCGCGTTTCTCGAAGCGGTACCCGAAGTCGCCGAAATGCTCGCGGACATTCAAGCCTACGTGACCAAATGGCTGCCATGCTATATCAGGGATAACCGCGCCTATCTGACCGTGGCAATTGGCTGTACCGGCGGCCAGCATCGTTCGGTGTATTTTGCCGAACACCTGGCCGCGCATTTCGCCACGCTGGAACAAACCCTGGTACGCCATCGGGAGTTGCGTTGAGCCCGCTGGCGTTGCTGCGCCAAGGTCAATTGCTTGCGATGCGGCGCCAGGATAAATTACCCGCACTACCGCATAAAGGTAAATTGCTGGCGTTACTGCTGCCGGGCGACTGGCTGGTACTGCTGGCCGGTACACTGACGGTAGCCTGGCTGGTAGCCAGCTTCTGGTTTGGCGCACCTGGCCAGCGCCTGATCATCAAGCGCGGCGGGCAGGTATTTCTTGAAACCGCACTGACCCAGCCGCGTATCATCGACGTCAGCGGACCGCTCGGCACCACCCGCGTCGAAATCGCGGCGCACCGCGCACGCGTGCTGTCCGACCCCGGCCCGCGCCAGCTATGCGTGCATCAGGGCTGGCTCAGCCGCGCTGGCGAAGCCGCCATCTGCCTGCCGAATCAGGTCAGCGTTGAAATCGCCGGGCGCGTCAAAGCCTATGACAGCCTCAACTATTAAACTCGACACCACACCGGCAGACCACCGTATCGCGCAACTGGCGGCGCTGGCGATCGGCCTGACATTGATGGAAGCAGCGATCCCATCACCGCTGCCCGGCGTCAAGCCGGGGCTGGCCAACATCGTCACACTGATCGTACTGCGCCGATATGGCTTCAAGACCGCCGTCTGGGTATCACTGTTGCGGGTGCTGGCAGGCAGCCTGCTGCTGGGCAGCTTTCTGACGCCGGGATTTTTTCTCAGCTTTACAGGCGCATTGTTGAGTCTGGCGGTGCTTGGGCTGGCGGCGCATCTGCCGCAACGCCTGTTTGGTGCTGTCAGCCTGAGCATACTGGCCGCGTTTGCGCACATTGCCGGGCAGCTGGCAGTGGTCTATTTCTGGTTGATCCCCACCGCTGGCGTGCTGTATTTAAGTCCGCTTTTCGCCGCCGCCGCGCTGCTATTCGGCCTGGTCAACGGGCTGATCGCCGCGCACCTGCTGTCCTCACCCCCCGCTCCAGCCCGCCTTCAGGAGGCCGCATGAACCCCGCACCGCGCCACGTCACGCTCGCCTTTACCGGCGCTTCCGGCATGCCCTACGGTCTGCGCCTGCTGGAATGCCTGCTCGCCGCTGGGGTCAAAGTGACCTTGCTGGCGTCGAGCGCCGCACACATCGTCGCCAAACAGGAACTCGGCCTTACCCTGCCGGCACGCGCCAGTGAATTGCAGGCCTTTCTGGCTGAACGCTATCAGGCGCAACCCGGCCAGTTGCAGGCATTTGGTCGTGAGGAATGGTTTGCGCCGGTCGCGTCCGGGTCAAACCCTGCCGACGCGATGGTGGTGTGCCCCTGCACCATGGGCACGCTGGCAGCCATTGCGCACGGCATGTCAGACAACCTGATTGAACGCGCCGCCGATGTCGCTATCAAAGAACAACGCAAGCTGATACTGGTGCCGCGTGAAACGCCCTATTCGGCGCTGCACCTGGAAAACATGCTCAAGCTGGCGCGCCTGGGGGTGGTCATCCTGCCGCCCAATCCGGGGTTTTACCACCACCCGCAGCGCGTCGAAGACCTGGTGGATTTTGTCGTAGCGCGGATTCTCGATCAGCTCGGCGTGGCGCATACGCTGATGGCGCGCTGGGGCGAGGTTAACGAGGAGGCGAAATGAACTGGCTAAAAGACAAGCTGCCGTTGATGTTTGACACCGGCAACGCGCCACGCAGCCTGGATATTCCCATTTTTCCACTGCACACCGTGCTCTATCCTGAAGCGCTGTTACCGCTCAAGATTTTCGAGCCACGCTATATGGATATGGTCAAAAACTGTTTGAAGGACGACACGCCATTCGGTGTCTGCCTGATCCAGGAAGGCAATGAAGTCGGCGCACCCGCAACGCCGCACGCGATTGGCACCCTGGCGCAAATCGGTCAATGGGATATGCCACAGCTGGGCATCCTGCACATCATGACGCACGGCGGAGAACGCTTTTTTATCGAAGAAAGTGAAACCGCGCGCGATGGCTTGATTCATGCCCAGGTGGTGCTGATGGCAGCGGAGGCCACGCAAACCGTGCCGCCGGAATTTGACGGTAGTGTGGCGGTGCTGCATCACATCATCGACGAACTCGGTGAGGCACGCTTTGCCCAACCGCTGCGGCCTGATGACGCCAGCTGGCTGGGCTACCGGCTGGCCGAAACGCTGCCGCTCAAAGCCAGCGTCAAGCAGGACTTACTGGAACTGAACGACAGCCTGATGCGGCTGAAAATTCTGTGGGAATTTCTCAAACGCCATGGCCTGGTCGACCCCGGCTGAGGCTCACGCCATCGCCCGCCGCACCTTGCCGTATGCCGCCAGCAGGCGCTGGTGAATCTCGCTGCCCGCCCCATCGCTACCAAGCGCAGGCAAACCGAACAGACGCAGCTCACCGTTAAGCAGAGCCTGTGCCTGTGCCAGCGTTTCCGCACCGTACAGGCTGGCCAACGCCGCGTCGTATGCGCCCGGCTCCGGCAGGTTAAGCAGGGTATCGAGACAGCAATACAGCGCATGCCGCGTTGCGTCGATCTGCTCAAAATGGCGTAGCCAGTGACAGCCATCGCGCGCTGCGTCAGTGTCGCCAATCGCCAGCGCCAGCAGGGTTTTGAGTTCGCCGACACGCAAGTCTTTCCAGTGCGAACCGGGCGCCACGGCGATGCCGATCAGTGGCGCGACCGGACGCTGATCGTCCAGCGCCAGCTCATCGAGCTGGTTCAGTAACGCACGGCAGCCAGCGTCATCCAGTTGCGGCAGATTCAGCAGCGCCGGACGCAGCGCGATGGCGGCGCTGTTGTTGTCCCATTCCAGATCATCAATCGGATAGATTTCTGACATGCCCGGCACGATGATGCGGCAGGCATACACACCCAGATGGGTGAAGTCGGCGATGTAAATGTCATGGCCGTCGGCATGGATACGCTCGCACAGCCAGGCGAATTCCTGCTCGGTCGTGCCACTGAAATTGCATTCGCTGAATTCGAAATCCGGCGTAGCGCGCAGGAATTCCCAGCTCAATACGCCGCTGGAATCGACAAAATGAATTTCCAGATTCTGCGGGTCGGCAATTTCTTCGCGGTCAAAACCCGGCGCGGGAAAACCATTCAGCGCATCCAGCGCACGCCCCTGCAGCAGCTCGGTCAGCGCGCGCTCCAGCGCCACCTCAAAGCGTGGATGCGCCCCAAAGCTGGCAAAGCAGCCCTGGTCGTGCGGGTTGAGCAGGGTGACGTTGAGCACTGGGTAGCGCCCGCCGAGTGAGGCGTCTTTCACCACGATGCCAAACCCGGCAGCGCGCAGCCCGGCGATGCCCGCGGCAATATGCGGGTAGCGTGCGATCACCGCTTCGGGCACATCGGGCAGACAGAGCGCCTCGGCGATGATGCGGAATTTGACCTGACGCTCGAAGATCTCGGACAGCGCCTGGGTGCGCGCCTCGGTGGCGCTGTTGCCCGCCGCCATGCCGTTGCTGACGTACAGGTTGCCGATGATGTTGACCGGCAGCCACAGCGTTGCGCCGTCGCGCTGACGCGCGTAGGGCAGCGCGCAGATGCCACGCGCCGCGTTGCCGCTGTTGAAATCCACCAGCCAGCCGGGTTCCAGCGCGTCGTCCGGGTCGTAGATGGCACGCAGTTCCGGCGTCAGCAGGCCATCCGGCCAGCCGCCCGCTGCGTCCAGCACGAACCATTTTTCACGCGGGTAATGCACCCAGTCGGCGGCGGCGAGCGTTTCACCCAGATAATAATGCGACCAGAAATAATTGCAGCTGAGACGCTCAAAAAACTCGCCCAGCGCACTCGCGCGAGCGGCCAGTTGCGTTGCGCCCTTGCCGTTGGTGAACAGCAGCGGGCAATCGCGTTCGCGGATATGCACCGACCACACGCCTTCGACCGGATTCAGCCAGGAACGCTCCTCGACGTGGAAATCCAGCGCCAGCAATTTGGCCTGCATGGTGGCGATGGACGCTTCGAGCGAGGCGTCCTTGCCGACGATAAAGTGCGCTTCTGACATGG
>DZDB01000023.1:0-4514 GCA_022736605.1 Sideroxydans lithotrophicus | reverse complement strand
CGCAGCCCTTCGGCCTTGCGGTCGCGTCCGAGCAGCTCGTCCACCACCACACCGGGCGGCACGCCGTCGTACAGCACGCGACACACGGCATGGGTAATCGGCATATCAACACCCAGTTGCGTGGCGAGGCGGTCGACTTCGCGCGCGGTGGTGACGCCCTCGGCGACGTGCCCGAGGCCGCGCAATACCGATTCGAGGCTCTCGCCCGTGGCCAGCCGCAGGCCGGTCTGGCGGTTGCGCGACAGATCACCGGTACAGGTCAAAATCAGGTCACCCATGCCGGTCAGCCCCATGAAGGTATCAAGCTGGCCACCCAGTTTCAGTCCGAGCCGGGTGATTTCGGCCACGCTGCGGGTAATCAGCGCGGCGCGGGCATTGTGACCGAAGTGCAGGCCGTCGCTAATGCCTGCGGCGATGGCGATGACATTTTTCAGCGCCCCGCCCAGTTCCACACCGATCACGTCGGTGCTGGTGTAAACGCGCAAACGGCCGCCATGCAGCGCGGCTGCGGCGCTGCGCAGGGTATCGGGCGTGGCGCTCGCCAGCGTCAACGCAGTGGGCAACCCGGCGGCGACTTCCTGCGCAAAGCTGGGGCCGGACAATACGCCGCGCGGCACGCTGTCGGGCAGCTCTTCCGCCGCCACCTGATGTGGCAGTTTCATGCTGCCGGATTCAAACCCCTTGCACACCCACACCAGCGCGGCGCGGCTGTTCAACGCTGCAAGCTGTTTGAGTACGCTGCGGAATGCGCCGCTTGGGGTGGCGACCAGGATCAGCCCGGTGTCGGCAATGCTCGTGGCCAGATCGGCGCTGAGCGTGAGGCTGGGCGGAAATTCAATGCCGGGCAAGTAGCGTGTGTTGCGGCGCGTGGCGGCCATGTCGGCGATTTGCGCCGGATCCCGCGCCCACAGCGTTACCGCATGCCGCCCAGCCAGCGCCACCGCCAGTGCGCTGCCCCAGGCACCGGCGCCGAGCACGCTGATGTTCATGCGCCCCAGACCTGGGATTGTTTGATATATCCGATGGCGTTATCCGGCAGCCGCACCTTGACCCAGCCACCCGGCAGGGTGTCTTGCCATTCCAGCAGGCTACCCTTGTCGGCACGCGTCAACACGGCGGCACTGTCCTGCGCGGCGGCACGCACGTCGCCTGGCAGGGTCACCACCAGCATGCGTTTATCCGCCAGCTGGGATTTTTCCAGCCACGCCAGCGTGCCGGTGTAGTCACGCACCTTGACCCATTTATCCAGATTGACGATGACCTCGACCGGAAAATCACGGCCCAGCACAAACAGCTTTTTACCCTGTAGTGACGGGGCGTCATAGCTGATCGCCGCAGGCACGGCAACGGCGCGGTAATCCAGTGCATGCGCCGGTAGCGCCATGAGCAATCCGGCCAGTAGCAGCGTGCGCGCGCAGACCATGCTGGCTTAATTGATTGCGCTGGACGCAGCAGGCTGTTGCTGCTGCATGTACATCGCTTCAAAGTTCACCGGATTCAGGATCACCGGCGGGAAACCGGCGCGGCTCACCACGTCAGACACGGTTTCGCGCAGATACGGGAACACGATGTTGGGACACCCAATGCCCAGCACCGCGCTCATCTGGTCGGCAGGCACGTGCTCGATGCGGAAAATACCGGCTTGCGCGACTTCCACCAGAAACATGGTCTTGTCGCCGATTTTCGCGGTGATGGTGGCGGTGAGGCTGACTTCGTACACGCCTTCCGTTACATTGCTGCTCTGGTTGGCCAGCTGCACGTCGATTTGCGGCGCTTCGCGCTCCAGGAAAATCTGCGGTGCATTCGGCACTTCAACCGACATGTCCTTGACGTAGAGTTTTTCGATTGCGAAAACCGGTTGTTGCTGTTCTTGCTCGCTCATGGGAATTCCCTGCTGGTCAAAAACGCTGATTTTAACCCGTCCGCGCTGCATTTGTGTGACGGTATTGCAAACACGGGCACGCGTGCCATGGCCTGATTGAATTCGGCCAATTGAATTATTATTGCTGCGCCGCTGTCTGCTGCTTCGGCAGCCATCACAACAGGGAATCAACATGGATTGGAATCACGAACTGCTCGACAGCGTCATCTGGCTGGGCAAAGCGTTTGGCATCAGCCTGTTCGGCATGGCGGCGAGCATTGCCCTGCTCGGCACGTTCACCGTCTGGGGACGCCAGTTCCGCCGCCTGACCTGGGCGTTTTTCAGCCCGAAACGCAGCTGGCTGCCGCTCGCCGGGCTGGCGCTGATTATCCTGATGACGCTGTTTTCCGTGCGCATGAATGTGCTGTTCTCGTTCTGGTACAACGGCTTTTACACCGCCATGCAAAAGCTCGACGCCAAGGCGTTCTGGTTCATGCTGCTGGTGTTTGGCGTGCTGGCGGCGGTGCATGTGGCGCGCACGCTGTTCAATTTTTACCTGCGCCAGGCGTTCCAGATTCACTGGCGCGTGTGGCTCACCGACAACCTGATCGAACGCTGGCTGGCGCACCAGGGCTACCACCGCAGCCAATATGTGCCAAATGCACCGGACAACCCGGATCAGCGGATCCAGCAGGACGTCGACAGCTTTGTCGGCAGTTCGATGAACCTGTCGATGGGGCTGCTCGACGCCGTGGTGTCGCTGTTCGCCTTCACCATCATCCTGTGGGGCCTGTCCGGCGCGCTGGCGCTGTTCGGTTATGAAATTCCGCGCGCCATGGTCTATCTGGTGTACCTGTACGTGATCGTCGCGACGGTGTTTGCGGTGTGGATCGGTCGGCCGCTGATCCGGCTCAACTTCCTCAATGAACAGCTCAACGCCAACTTCCGTTACGCGCTGATCCGGCTGCGCGAATACGGCGAGAGCATCGCCTTTTTTCGCGGCGAAAAAATCGAGCGTGGCAACCTGCTGACACGCTTTGCCAGCGTCATCCACAACGTCTGGGCCATCGTGTTCCGGTCGCTCAAATTCCAGGGTTTCAACCTCGGCATCAGCCAGGCTGCCGTGGTGTTCCCGTTCATCGTCCAGGCACCACGCCTGCTCAGCGGCAAGATTACCCTGGGCGACATGATGCAGACCGCGCAGGCGTTCGGTCAGGTACAGGATGCGCTGTCGTTCCTGCGCAGCTCGTATGATGAATTCGCCGGCTATCGCGCCGTGCTCAATCGTCTCACCGGCTTTCTCGACAGCATGGACGCCGCCGCGCTGCTGCCCGCCGTGCATACCGAGGCGAGCCAGCACCGCGTCAATATCGACGCGCTGACGGTGCGCACGCCGTCCAGCGTGGCGCTGGTGGAAAACCTCAATCTCACACTCGACGCCAATACCGCGCTGCTGATCCGGGGCGCGTCCGGCGTCGGCAAAACCACGCTGCTGCGCGCCGTCGCCGGGCTGTGGCCCTACGTCGACGGCAACGTGACGCGCCCGACCGAAAAGGAAGCGCTGTTCCTGCCGCAAAAACCCTACCTGCCGCTCGGCAGCCTGCGCGGCGCGCTGTATTACCCCGCCGCTGCGCAACTGGGCGAACACGCCGCCGACGTGCTGCAGCAATGCCAGCTCGGGCACCTCACCAGCCGGCTGGACGAAACCGCCGACTGGAGCAGCATCCTGTCGCTTGGCGAACAGCAACGCCTCGCCATCGGCCGCGCCCTGCTCGGCCAGCCGCAAGTGGTGTTTCTGGACGAAGCCAGTTCAGCGATGGACGAAGGCCTGGAACACGCCATGTACCGCCTGCTGCGCCAGGCGCTGCCGAAATCCATTCTGGTCAGCGTCGGCCACCGCAGCAGCCTGCTGGAATTTCATACCCAGGAGCTGACGCTGCTGGGGGAAGGGAAATGGCGCTTGAATGAACTGCCTGCATAAGCCATCAACTTGATTTCAAGTGTATATTTTCATAACATACAAAAATGATCGAATTAGCCAAAATCAGCGGCTTTGAATGGGATGACGGGAACGCCCGAAAGAACGACAAACACACTGTTTCCACAGCGGAAGCGGAACAGGTTTTTTTCAATGCGCCGCTCCTGCTGCTGGCTGATGTGAAACACAGTTCTGACGAAGCCCGTTTTCACGCTTTAGGAAAATCAGACCAAGGGCGCACATTACACATCACCTTTACGCTGCGCCATCATGGGGAAAAGATTCGCGTGATTTCAGCCAGAGACATGCACCGAAAGGAGCGTACGATTTATGAACAAACAGCATAAGGCGGTTCCCCAGTTTGCAAGCGAAGCAGAGGAATGCGCATTTTGGGAAACCCATGATTCCACCGACTATCTCGACTGGTCGAAAGCCCAGCGGGTGGTGCTGCCCAATTTGAAACCCACAACAAAAACGATTTCGCTGCGCCTGCCGCAACACCTGCTGGACTCAATCAAGGCCGCCGCCAACTCGCGTGACGTGCCCTACCAGTCGCTGATCAAGGTGTGGTTGCAGGAGAAATTGCGCAAGCATTGAGGCGGTGGTCATTCCCCTTTCAAGTATGAAAGGGGGAGCACGCTGATTCCAGTGTACTGCTTCGTAATTAACGGCACT
>DZDB01000022.1 GCA_022736605.1 Sideroxydans lithotrophicus | reverse complement strand
TTCCACCAGCACAAAACTCGGCGTGGCGGTTACACCAAACGCCTTTGCCAAGGCCAGTTTTTCGGCTACATCAATCTTGATCAGATTGCGGTGCGTCAGTCGCAATTGGTCGACCACCGGCGTGCTCGCGCGGCAGGGTCCACAGTTCACGCCAAAAAAATAGTACACGCGGCGTCTGTCGCTGGCCGCCTCGCCGTCCACGCTGCGAGTGTCTGGCGCGGGCTTTCCTTGCGCCTGTTTGGCCTGCCAGAACGTCCATAATTGCAATCCGGCAATGCCAAGCGAGAACGCCACCAGCACAATAATCAGCAGGGTTTCCATGTGCGTTTTCAGTCGAGCGCGATGAACGCAACCAGACTGTGCTTGGCACCCGGCAACACTGTGATGCGATCATTACCGGCGTTCACGGTTTCAACACAGAGCATCTCCTGATATTCACCTTGCGCCATGTCGGCAAAGCCTTTTTCCTTTTCTATCCATGGGTTCCAGACGACAGTTGATGTGCTGCCTGACTTTGCAACCCGGATTTTGCGCTTGAATCCGCCGTCCTCAATCACGCAATCGGTGGTGGTATTGACGTATACGCGATCGGTTTCGCCGGTGAAGGTGACTGCGCCGTGTTGAGTCGCGGTCGCAAAATCCAGCACCTTGTCCAGATAGGCAGTGTTATCCAGCCCGCTGACTTGCGTGTCGCCAATCGCACCGACGCGGAAATAGGTGTGCAAACCCTGGGTAATCTCGAACGGCACCGTGCCGGTGTTGTGCGTGACCAGTTCCATTTTCAGTGCCGCACCGACCGTGACAACCAGTTCCAGATTGAAGGCGTGATCCCACAGCGCACGGGTCGATTCATCATCCTTCATGCCGAGCCGGATAAACACAGTATCGGCTGCGCCCTGACAAGTTTCGCGCACTTCCCACATGCGCGTGCGCACGAAGCCATGCGCTGGTTTGCCTTCGGCACCCGCGCCAAACCACGGCCAGCACACCGGCACGCCACCGCGCACGCCCTTGCCGGTTTGGTACGTCGCGGCACGGCTCACCCACAACACCGGCTGCTGGCCGGTCGGCTGCCATTCCAGTACCTGCGCGCCCTGCACGGCAATGCGTGCGGTGGCGTGTGGAGTGGTAATTTCGACCACCGGCACGCCGGGTGCGGCATCAACGAATTGCAGTTTGCCGGGCAGGCCGAATTGGGTATTGAGTGCGTTGCTGTGCTGTTCCATAACTAACTCCATGCGTAGGTGAGGTATGCCGGCGTCGGGAAATACCGCGCCGACGGCTTGAAATCCGCTGCGGGCATAAAAGCCTGCGGCGTGGGTTTGGGCATTCAGATATAGCCAGTTCAGGGCTTGCTCACGCGCATGCTTTAGCACCGCTGCGAGCAAGGCGCGTCCAGCGCCCTGCCCCCGATAATCCGCCAGCACCGCCATGCGGCCGATGTGGCCGTCGGCCAGCAGGCGCGCGCAACCGACCGGCAGCGCGTCAGCATAAACCAGAAAATGCGTGGCGTGGGCATCCAGACCGTCCCATTCGAGCGCTTCCGGTACGTGCTGCTCATCGATGAACACGCGTCGCCGGATGCCGGACAACGCCGCCGCATGACTAGCCCAGCTTACTACGCTGACGCGCATCAGGCAGCCACCATCGCATCGCTGCGCTCTTCCTGCTGCATCGCCCACAGCCGTGCGTATACGCCATTTTGCGCCAGCAGTTCACGGTGGCTGCCGCGTTCGACCACGGTACCCTGCTCCATCACCAGAATCTGATCGGCGTCGACAATGGTCGACAAGCGGTGCGCGATGGTCAGCGTGGTGCGCGAGCGGGCGATGTCCTTGAGCTCGGCCTGGATGATTTTTTCAGTCGTGGTATCGAGTGCTGAAGTCGCTTCGTCGAGTATCAAAATCGCCGGATTTTTCAGCACGGTGCGGGCAATCGCGACGCGCTGCTTTTCGCCGCCTGACAGCTTCAGGCCACGTTCGCCCACTGTGGTATCCCAGCCTTTCGGCAGCGATTCGATGAAGTGCAGGATATGCGCAGCACGCGCCGCTTCGATCACTTCGGCGCGGCTGGCATCGGGTCGCCCATACGCCACGTTGTAGTAGATACTGTCGTTGAACAGCACGGTATCTTGCGGCACGATGCCAATGGCGGCGCGCAGACTGGCTTGCGTGACATTGCGGATATCCTGCCCGTCGATGCTGATAGACCCGCTATTGATTTCATAAAAACGGTACAACAGCCGCGCCAGCGTGGATTTGCCCGCACCGCTGGTGCCGACCACAGCGATGTTGTGGCCGGCCGGAATCTCGAAACTCACCCCGTGCAAAATGCTGCGGTCTGGATCGTAGCCGAATTTCACATTCTCGAAACGCACTACACCACCGTGCAATTGCAACGGCTTGGCGTCGGACGCGTCCTGGATTTCACGGTGCGTGCCAAGCAGCTTGAACAGACGCTCGATGTCGGTCAGCGATTGTTTGATTTCGCGGTAAATCACGCCAAGAAAATTCAGCGGAATGAACATCTGGATCAGAAAAGCGTTAATCATCACCAGATCGCCTATCGTCAGCTTGCCTTCCACCACCCCGCTGGACGCTCGCAGCAACATCACCGTGACGCCGACGGCGATGACGCCAGCCTGCGCGGCATTCAGCAAGCCCAGCGAAGTCTGGCTTTTGACGGCAGCCTCCTGATAGCTGTGCAGATTGGCGTCGTAACGGCGCGCTTCAAAATCTTCGTTGCCGAAGTATTTGACGGTCTCGTAATTGAGCAGGCTGTCGATGGCTTTGGTATTTGCCGCTGAATCGAGATCGTTCATCTTGCGCCGCAGATGGGTGCGCCACTCGGTGATGCTAATGGTCAGTGCGATATACACCACCAGCACGGTCAGCGTGATGGCAGCAAAAATCCAGTCGAATTTGGCAAACAGAATCCCGGCCACCAGGCTGATTTCAATCAGCGTCGGCAGGATGGAAAACAGGGTGAAGTTAATCAGCGACGAAATGCCCTTGGCACCACGCTCGATGTCACGTGACACGCCGCCGGTCTGGCGTTCCAGATGAAACCGCAGCGACAGGCTATGCAGGTGACGGAACACGTCCAGCCCGACGCGGCGGATCGCGTGCTGGGTGACTTTGGCGAATACGATGTCGCGCAGGTCGGAAAACACCGTGCTCGCCAGACGCAGCGCGCCATAGCCCAGCAACAGCGCTACCGGCACTACCAATGCAGCTTTGGGCTGATTCAGTGCATCGACAATCTGCTTGAGCAGCAGCGGCACGCCGACAACGGCAAGTTTCGCGCCGATCAGAAAGCTCAGCGAGATGACGACGCGCCATTTGTATTCCCATAAATACGGCAGCAACAATTTCAGGGTGCGCCAGTCAGCCACGCCGGGCTGGCCGCCGTCAGATGCGAAGCGACGCATGGACCGTTCTCGATTAAAATGGGCGAATTCTGACTATTCTATCGGTACCATGGACGTTTACGGTATATCCAATTGCACCACGGTGAAAAAAGCCCGCGCCTGGCTCGATGAACACGGCCTGTCCTACAGCTTCCACGACTTCAAGAAAGCGGGCACGACACCCGCTCAACTCGCTGCATGGGCGGCGCAGGTCGGCTGGGAGAAGCTGCTCAACCGGCAAGGCATGACCTGGCGTCAACTGCCGGATGAAGTTAAAGCCGGTATAACGACGGCCGAAGCAGCATTTGCCTTGATGACCGACAAAACCAGCTGTATCAAGCGACCCGTGCTGGAATACCGTGGCCGGGTGCTGGTCGGATTCAACCCTGCGGAATATACCGCGCTAATCGGAGACTGAAATGAAGAAAATCTGGCTGCTTGCTGCCCTGATGTGCGTCGCCCTGCCAAGCTGGGCTGCCAATCCGGCAATCTATGAAAAACAGATCAAGGGTGATTTCGACAAGAATTATGACCGGCTTTACAAGTCGCTTGAAGACAGCGGTTTTTACGTCGTTTTCGAACCGAATATTGGCAAGAATCTCGATGGCATGGCCAAGGACATCGGCAAGGAATACAACCTCAACAAACTCGATGGCATCCGCAGCATGGTGTTCTGTAACGCGCGCTATGCCAACCGCCTGTCGAACCTTGATCCATCCGCGCTGGCGCTATGCCCATTACATGTCACGCTAATCCAGAAGGCGGGGGTTACGACGGTGCTATTTGTGAAACCCAGCGCCGTGGTGCAAAGCGGCTTGGCCGCGCCCTTGGTGCTGGAAATCGAAGCTTCGGTGGAAAAATCCATTGAGGCCGCAGCTCAACCCCTGGAAATCAAACCCATCGAAGTTAAACCATGACCGATACCCTAGCCCTTACCCAGGAACTGATCTCCCGCCGCTCCAATACGCCTGACGACGCCGGGTGCCAGGAACTGATGCAAGCCCGCCTCGCCCCGCTCGGCTTCCGCTTCGAAACCATCACTTCGAATGGCGTCATCAACTTGTGGGCGCGCCGGGGTGACGCCAGCCCGGTGGTGTGTTTCGCCGGGCACACTGATGTGGTGCCGACGGGTCCGCTCGATCAATGGCATTCCGACCCGTTCACCCCCAGCATTCGCGACGGCATTTTGTATGGACGGGGTGCGTCCGACATGAAAGCGTCACTGGCGGCGTTTGTGACCTCAATCGAGGCGTTTGTCGCGCGACATCCAGACCATCAGGGTTCGATTGCACTGCTGATTACATCGGATGAGGAAGGCGTCGCCACGGACGGTACGGTCAAGGTGGTCGAGGCCCTTGCAGCGCGCGGCGAAACCATTGACTGTTGTATTGTGGGCGAGCCGACTTGCGTTTCACAACTCGGCGACACCATCAAAAATGGCCGTCGGGGCTCCTTGTCCGGACGGCTCACTGTCAAAGGTATACAAGGCCATATCGCCTATCCCCATCTGGTGCGCAACCCGATTCATCAGGCGGCACCCGCCATCGCTGAACTGGCGGCAATTGAATGGGATAAGGGCAATGAATATTTCCCACCGACGAGCTGGCAGATATCCAATATTCACGGCGGCACCGGTGCCACCAACGTGGTGCCCGGTACCGTGGAAATCCGTTTTAACTTCCGTCACTCCACCGCCAGTACCAAGGACGGCCTGAAAACTCGGGTGCATGAAGTGCTGGATAAACACGGTCTGGAATACGACCTGGACTGGGAAGAATCCGGCAAACCTTACCTCACACCACGTGGCAGTCTGGTCGCTGCCATCAGCGCAGCGATCAAGGAGGTCACTGGGCTGGATACCGAATTGTCGACCACTGGCGGCACCTCGGATGGGCGCTTTATTGCTGACATCTGCGCACAGGTGGTGGAGTTTGGGCCGATGAATGCGAGCATCCACAAGCTGAATGAAAACGTACCGGTAGCCGCACTGGCGCCGCTCAGCGCCATCTATGAAAAAACCCTGGAAAGACTGTTGACCCAATGAGCCATGACTATTTTCATGATACCGATGCGCTGATCACCGTGCGCGACTGGCTGCGCTTCGGCGTGAGCCGGATGAATGAGGCCAAACTGTTTTTTGGCCATGGCAGCACCAACGCCTTCGATGAAGCGGCTTATTTGATTCTGCACACCCTACACCTACCGATTGACAGCCTGGAACCGTTTCTGGACGCATGCCTCACCGAGGTCGAGCGAGAAGATTTACTGCAGATGTTTGAAAAGCGTGTCAAACAGCGCCAGCCCGCTGCGTATCTCACACACGAAGCCTGGCTGGGTGAATTTCGTTTTTATGTCGATGAACGGGTAATTATTCCGCGCTCGTTCATTGCCGAATTATTGCGCGAACAATTGGCACCCTGGATTGCTGATGCCGACACTGTAAACGCCGGACTGGATATGTGTACTGGCTCGGGTTGCCTGGCCATACTGATGGCGCACGCATTCCCCAATGCCAGAATTGATGCGGTGGATATTTCTGCCGATGCGCTCGCCGTCGCGACGCGCAACATCGCTGAATATGCTTTACAAGCACAAGTGTCCGCTATCGAATCCGATTTGTTCGCCGGGCTCGACGGACGGCGCTACGATGTGATCGTCAGCAATCCCCCGTATGTCAACGCGACAAGCATGAATAGTCTGCCGCCAGAATACCTGCATGAACCACAGCTTGCCCTCGCCAGTGGCGAAGATGGTCTGGATCACATCCGCAGCATCCTGCGTCAGGCTCACCAGCATCTGAATCCCAACGGCCTGTTGATAGCAGAAATCGGCCACAATCGTGATGCACTCGAAGCAGCATTCCCGGACTTGCCTTTTAGCTGGCTCGAAACCAGTGGCAGCGATGAGTTTGTGTTTATTCTTGACGCGGATGCCCTCAGCCAATACTTTGCTTGAAACTGAATAAAAAAGGCAGGCGTTAACGCCTGCCTTTTTAGCACCCATCTGGATGAATTACAGGTCGCCGTTAGCACCGGCTTTCATGATTTCAATCAGGCCATCACGCACCTTTTTGATTTTTGCAGTCAACTCGGCGTTCATCTGCGCGGCTTTGGACAATTGGTTAACATTCATGTCCATCATGATTAACCAAGCCTGACCATTTTTATCTTCGATCATGGCGATTCTGCATGGCAGAAAAATCGCAAAATCCATGTCCAGATCAACCAGATCTTTCGCTGTCAGGGCATCGCAAAATTGGAAAATCGTCATGCGGCGTTCCGGCTTGCCGGTCATCGCCTCGACTTGTTTGGACAAAGGCAATTCAGCTACGAGTTTAATATTGAGTGCATTGGCACGCAGTTTCATGGAATCGACGGCGTCATCCATTGAAACCCCTTTGGCCAAAGGGATTTTATAAATATTGGGAAGAATTTTCTCGGTAGCTTTGACGGCTTTCGAACTGGTAGCTGCGAAACTCGGACCCGACAGCAAAGTCAGTCCGAGCAGGCAGGCAGTTAAAAGTTTAGGTAATGCGCGCATTGTTCGTCTCCAGATTCAGTTGCTGTAAAAAGCACTTTATACAGACTAATTCGTTGCGATATAAGCTGTAAATATCTACCAGAGCAGCTTCATTTGACGATTTGCAGACGAGGCTTCCCGGGTTTCGGTGTTTCCGGCGGTGTGGGTTCCGAATCAGGATTGGCCGTTATTTCTTCAGGTGGAAAGCCCATCCCCTCGCCATTTTCCTTGGCAAATATGCCCAGCACTGCCGACAGCGGAATCTGTAACTCGCGTGAAACACCACCAAAGCGCGCGGAAAATTGCACCCAGTCGTTATCCATCACCAAATTCCGCGTAGCACCTGTCGACAGGTTCAGCACAATCTGCCCATCTTTGACAAACTCCATCGGTACCCGCGTCTGCGCGTTCACCTTCACCGAAAGATAGGGTGTGAAGCCACTGTCTACGCACCACTCGTAAATGGCGCGCAGTAAATAGGGTTTGGTGGATGGCATCGACGTTATTTGCGCATGGCTTTTTCGTTGGGTGTCAGTGCCTCGATGAATGCAGGCCGACTGAAGATACGCTCAGCGTATTTGAGCAAGTTGGCTGCCTGGCGCGGCAATTGAATATCATAATGATCCAGACGCCACAGTAACGGCGCAATGGCTACATCCAGCATCGAAAAATCGTCGTGCAGCATATATTTCTGCTTGGCAAAAATCGGGGCGATCTGGGTCAGGCTGTCACGTACCAGGGCGCGTGCTTTCTCAGCAGCTTTCTGGCTGCCGTGCTCAATGGCATGTATGTGGCTGAATAAATCTTGCTCAAAGTTGAACAAAAACAGCCGGGCGCGCGCGCGCATTACAGGATCGGCAGGCATTAACTGTGGATGCGGGAAGCGTTCATCAATGTATTCATTGATGATATTGGCTTCATACAAAATCAGGTCGCGCTCGACCAATACTGGCACTCGGTTGTAGGGGTTCATCAACGCAAGATCTTCTGGCTTGTTATGCAAATCAACGTCGATTACTTCAAAATCCATGCCCTTTTCAAACAGGACGATACGGCAGCGCTGGCTGTAAGGGCAGGTATTGCCCGAATACAAAGTCATCATGATGCTTTACCTTAAAATGACATGGCCGACGATTACTCGCCGGCCGTGCAGTACAACGATTAACAGTGACGTTGCGCTTAGTGGATATCTTTCCAGAACTCTTTCTTGAGATAGTAGGCCAAAATGAAGAACAAGCCCAAGAACAGTAATACAACTACACCTAGCTCCAGACGGGTCGTCTTGGCGGGCTCTGCCATCCAGGTGAGGTAATTCACCAGATCACCGACCATTGCGTTGTATTCAGCCGGGCTCATTTTACCAGGGTGAACTAACGTAAAATCAGGTGCGCCATGCTCGCCTTCAGCTGGTTCTTTAAGATGCTGAACCCCCTGCAAACTCCATAACACATGAGGCATTCCGACTTTTTCAAATACCGTGTTATTCCAGCCAGTCGGGCGCGAGTCGTCACGGTAAAAGCTACGCAGGTAGGTATACAGCCAGTCCGGTGTGCGTGCACGCGCCTCAACCGACAAATCCGGCGGTGCTGCCCCAAACCATAACTTGGCTTCATCCGGTGTCATGCTGATCGTCATCGGATTGCCCACTTGGTCGGTTGCAAACATCAGGTTATTTTTAATCTGATCCTTGCTCAGTCCAATGTCTTCCATACGTGAGTAACGCATGGCCGCAGCACTATGACATGACAGGCAATAGTTGGTAAATATCCGCGCACCACGCTGTAAAGAACCGTAGTCATTCAGATTGATCGGCGCTTTGTCGAGGTGAATATTCCCCTCAGAAGCAAATGCTGTAAGCGGTACAAACAGCAACGCAAGTAAAAACTTCTTCATTATCCAGTCACCCTTTCTGGTTCAGGTTTGGTTTTATCGATTTTTGTATACCAAGGCATCAGCAGGAAAAATGCGAAGTAAATAATACTCAGCACACGTGCAATGTTGGTCGTAACCGCTGTTGGAGCCTGCGTCCCAAGGTAACCCAAACCGATAAAGCTGATAACGAACAGCGTCAGGATGGTTTTGTACAGGTTGCCACGATAACGAATCGATTTAACCTTGGAGCGATCCAGCCAGGGCAGGAAGAACATGATCACCACAGCCGCACCCATCGCTACCACGCCCATGAATTTGTCTGGAACGGCGCGCAGAATCGCGTAGAACGGGGTGAAATACCACAATGGCACGATATGTTCAGGCGTTTTCAGGCCGTTGGCAGGGATGAAGTTATCCGGTTCAAGGAACCAGCCACCCATTTCAGGCGCAAAAAACACAATCGCCGTAAACACCATCAGGAAGACAACAACGCCCATAATATCCTTGACGGTGTAATAAGGATGGAACGGGATGCCGTCCAGCGGAATGTGCGTGACCGGATCTTTGTGTTTCTTGATTTCAATACCATCCGGGTTGTTCGAGCCCACTTCGTGCAAGGCAATGATGTGTGCCGCAACCAAGCCCACCAGCACCAGCGGCAATGCAATCACATGGAATGCAAAGAACCGGTTTAGTGTTGCATCGGATACCACATAGTCACCGCGAATCCAGGTTGACAGGGCATCACCCACAACCGGAATTGCACCAAACAGGGAAATAATAACCTGCGCACCCCAATAAGACATCTGACCCCATGGCAACAGATACCCCATGAATGCCTCAGCCATCAAGGCAAGGTACAGGAACATACCAAAAATCCAGATCAGTTCGCGTGGTTTGCGATAGGAACCGTACATCAATCCGCGGAACATGTGCAGATAGACCACTACAAAGAACATCGACGCGCCAGTCGAGTGCATGTAGCGGATCAACCAGCCCCATTCCACGTCGCGCATGATGTACTCAACAGACAGAAATGCCAGGGTTGCGTCTGGTTTGTAGTTCATTGTCAGGAAAATACCGGTGACAATTTGCAGCACAAGCACCAACAACGCCAGCGAGCCAAAGAAATACCAGAAATTGAAATTTTTAGGTGCGTAATACTCTGACAGGTGCGTTTTCCAGTTCGACGTCAGGGGAAAGCGATCGTCGATCCAGCCAACGAGTTTTTGCATGGTACTCATCGATTAAGCTCCTTTGGGGCCTTCGCCAACCAGAATACGGGTGTCGGACAGATAATGGTGAGGGGGAATGACCATATTCAATGGTGCCGGCACGTCTTTATACACGCGCGCAGACAGGTCGTACTTGGAGCCATGACATGGGCAGAACCAGCCACCATCCCATTTTGGGCCTAGATCAGGTGGCGCCATTTCAGGGCGGTACGTGGGTGAGCAACCTAAGTGGGTACAGATACCAACAACCACCAGATATTCTGGTTTGATCGAACGGAATTCATTTTTGGCATAGGGAGGTTGCTGCTCCTGTTCGGATTTTGGATCAACCAAACGGCTGTCGTTGGTAGGCAAATCCTTGAGCATCGTCTTGGTACGGTTGACAACCCACACCGGCTTGCCTTGCCACGCTACGGCGAGAAGCATGCCAGGCTCAATCTTGCTGATATCGACTTCAACAGGTGCGCCTGCCGCCTTGGCTCGCTGACTGGGCATCATGCTCATAACAAAGGGGGCGATCACCGCGACACCGGCAATTCCCCCTACTGCTGTCGTGGCGGCGATTAGGAAGCGCCGCTTGCCATTATCCACTTGCTGTTCACTCATACATTTTCCCTGTCTAGGTAAAGCAAACTTACAAAAACCGCTATTTTACCCAAAACTCACTTGAAACATAAAGCCCCCAATACCATTTAGATGCGAATTTTGTTTCAACATGAAGTATCAGGCGCCCTGCTTCTGTATAATTTTGAGGTTAATTGTTTTGTTGGGTTTTTTCATGCGCAAGTTCTGGCTGATTTTTGCACAAAGCACCACGGTGGCTTTGGGTGTTTTGCTGGTTGTCATTATTTTTCGCCCAGACTGGTTAAGCTGGCGCAACGCGCCTGCATCTGGCGGCATTACCGTCAAAGAAGTCGTTTCTCCTGTATCCGGCACACAGATCACCTCGTTGAGTGTCGCATCAAAGAAAGCCATTCCGTCGGTCGTCAATGTCTTTACCAGTAAAGAAGTAAAACAGATACGAAATCCGCACATCAACGACCCGGCTTTCAGACAGTTTTTTGGCCAGTCTGAGGATACGCGCCCGCAACGTGTCAACAATCTCGGTTCCGGTGTCATCGTCAGCGCAGATGGCTATATCCTGACCAACCATCACGTGGTTGAAGCTGCGGATGAAATCCAGGTCGCACTGCATGATGGTCGAACCGTCATGGCGCGGGTTGTAGGTTCTGATCCTGAAACCGATCTGGCCGTACTGAAAGTCAATCTGACGGGCTTGCCTGCTATCAGCTTCGGGCAGTCGGACAAAGCCAACGTGGGGGATATTGTACTCGCCATCGGTGACCCGTTCGGCGTGGGTCAAACAGTCACCATGGGCATTATCAGTGCCTTGGGACGCACGCACCTGGGCATCAATACTTTTGAGAACTTCATCCAGACCGATGCAGCCATCAACCCCGGTAACTCCGGTGGCCCCCTGGTCGATGCCAACGGCAACATGATCGGCATCAACAGCGCGATTTATACGCGCACCGGTGGATCACAAGGCATCGGCTTTGCCATTCCCGCCAGCCTGGTGTTGCAGGTAATGGATCAGATCATCAAGCATGGCTCGGTCATACGCGGCTGGATGGGTGTAGAAGTACAGGATATGACGCCGGAACTGGCTGAATCATTCAAGCTTAAAGATGCCAATGGCGCATTGATCGCCGGCATTCTGAAAGGCGGCCCTGCTGATCGCGCCGGGATTCGACCTGGAGACATTCTGGTGAGCGTCAACGATAAAAATATCAGCGATTCCAGCGCCTTGCTCAACCTGATTGCAATGCTTGTGCCAGGCCAAACAGCTCAAATCAAACTGCTACGTAACGACAAAACCATGCTGGCTGCAGTCAAAGTGGATACGCGCCCGCGTATCCGGCAACCAGCTAGTGATCAGGAAGAATGATGCTATCAAGGATGCGTTAGCAGACTATCCGCTAACACATCAAGATAGCTCGCATATTCGAATACGTCCGTTCTCACTTTATTTATTCCAAATTTCAGTGCGTTGCGTGCTTGTTGACGCAGGCTGGCGTCTGTCGAGGCAAGTCCGAGCTGAATTAATCGGGCGCTGGGTGATGGCATTGCGCCATCGGCCAATGCTGGCACCGGGCGCATGTTGGATAGCAAGCTGCGCTGCTGGGTTTTCCAGCCTTCCCGGCTATAAAAACGCAGCCAGGCCGCACGTTGCACCTCAAGTGCCTGCTGCTGGTGTTCGACTTGCCCCGTCAGCTTTGCATAATCGGACAGCCCCGCCGCAACAAAGGCGTAATCATCCAGCTCCCCTAACCCGATTACCTTGCCACCCGCATAGGCTTTGGCAAGTGTGCCGTTCTGCCACAGCGTTTGCCAGATAAAATCATGTACACCTTGTGCTGCAGCACGGTAACGCGGTGCATCCAAGGCAGCCTTGCTTAACGCGCTCAACGCCAGTCCGTTCAAACTGGCAATCTGTTTGGTGTCTTGCGGCACACTGCGCTGCGCTCGTGCCTGCGCCAGCTTGCCAACGATCATCTTCATCGTCGCGGCTTCACTGGCTTCAGATTGTCCGCGCTGAATGGGTAAATAGCCCAGCTCGAATTCCGGCGCATGATCAAGCTGCCAAAGCTTGCGCACCAGCTGGAATTCTGCCGGCGTTAAAAGCGCTTCAATCTGCGCACGCGACCATAAATACGCCGCGCCTTCCTGACCTTTTTGATCCACTGCCGAGAGGCTCGACATCATCCCTCCGGTGCGCGCATCGGTCATTTTTGCGAGCATGAAATCCAGCGTGCGGTAGGCAGTATCACGGTAGTCCGGCTGCCTGAACTGGTTGGCAGCGCGTAAATACAACAGTGCCAACTGCGCATTGTCGTAGAGCATCTTTTCGAAGTGCGGCGTATGCCAATCCGGGTCGGTGGTGTAGCGGAAAAAGCCACCACCGATTTGATCATTCAGGCCCTGCGTACGCATCTGATCCAGTGTCAGAAGCAGAAACTGCCGGATGTTTGGATCAGGCTGGCGTGCTTGCAGGCTCAGCAAGGCATTCAATTGCGGCGTCATGGGGAATTTACTCACCTGGCCAAAACCACCTTGCAGGGTATCCGCGTTTTGCAATGCCGTTTTCTGCATGGCACGATCCAGTTCAGCCTGCATCGCAAGCTTGAGCGCGACTGGATTAGCGGGCGAAACTTGCGGAGTTTGCGCTGCCTGCTGTGCCAACTGACTCAGCGCAGTGGCATCTTGCTGCCAGCGCAGCGCGAGCCGGTTCAGCACGCCGAGAAAATCTTTCGGTGGCAAATAGAGTACCGTCAACAGCGGATAACCCGTCGGCGTGACAAAAGCATTCAGCGGCCAACCGGCTTGCCGTTGAGTACGTTCTGAAAATAGCTGCAAATCCCCGTCCAGACTGGTTTCCAGCTCACGATCTACTTTGACCGGAATGAAATCACGATTCAGCACCGCCGCAATTTCAGGATTGCGATAGCTTTCCTGCTGCATGACGTGGCACCAGTGACAGGAAAAGTAACCGACTGATACATAAATAAGTTTATGCTCACGTCGGGCTAGCGCCAGCGTTTGCGGTGTCCAGGTTTGCCACGCCACCGGATCGGTGGCGTGCATTGCCAGGTACGGTGAGGGGTTGTCGGCAAGCTGGTTTTGCAGTGCTGTTGCCGACAAGGGCCACCACAGCATCAATAACCAGGCATAGCCGGACGCGCGACGCCTGTACGACGCGCTTACAGGGCGTTGCGCCATTCCTGGTCTTCAGAATCGAACAGGCGGTTGGATTCAGCAGGCCCCCAGCTACCAGCCGGATAGGTATGTATGAAATCGCGTTCCTGTGCCCAGTATTTGAGGATGGGGTCAACCACACGCCAGGCCCATTCCACTTCGTCAAAACGAATGAACAGGGTGCGATCCCCTTCAATCACGTCGAGCAGCAGCGTCTCATAAGCGTCGAGCGGCGCCTCGTTGGTGCGTCGATAACTGGCATTGAGCTGAATTTTTCGCGTATCCATGTCCAGCCCCGGCTGTTTGACGTGGATTTCCATACTCATGCTTTCTTCCGGCTGAATGGACAGCACGATCCAGTTGGGGTCAATCGATTCCACTGGCGTTTCGCGGAATAATTGCTGGGGTGGGTGACGGAACCGTAGCGCAATCATCGATGTCTGTTCTGCCATGCGCTTACCTGTACGCAAGTAGAAAGGCACGCCGCGCCAACGCCAGTTGTCGATATAAAACTTGGCCGCAACATACGTCTCGGTAATCGAATTGGGTTCCACGCCCGGCTCGTTTTGATAACCGGCGGCGGCGACGCCATTTAACGCACCGCTCGCGTATTGGGCACGAAATGCGTGGGCATGTACCGAGCGTTTCGAAATGGGGCGTATTGAGCGCAATACCTTGACCTTTTCGTCACGCAAGGCGTCTGCTTCCAGCGCGGGCGGCGGCTCCATCGCCACCACTGTCAAGAGTTGCATCAAATGGTTTTGCAGCATGTCGCGCAAGGCGCCAGCCTTGTCATAATAATCTGCCCGATTTTCAATGCCGATGGATTCGGCCACTGTAATCTGTACATGGTCGATGAAATTGCGATTCCATAAAGGCTCGATCAGCGTATTGGCAAAGCGGAAAACCAGCAGGTTTTGCACGGTCTCCTTGCCGAGAAAGTGGTCAATCCGAAAGATCTGCTGTTCGTCGAAATAACGATGCAGCAGTTCGTTCAAATACTGCGCCGATTCAATGTCTTCGCCGAATGGTTTTTCGACCACGATGCGATGCTGCCCCCGCGGGTTAGACAAACCGGAGGCATCCAGATTTTTGATCACAGCTGAAAAATCGCTGGGCTTGATCGCCAGATAAAAAATGACACTGGAACAAGCACTGCCGGACAATTGTGTGTCCAGTTCCGTCTTGAGACGACGATACGATTCAACCTCACCCAACTCGCCCTGCAGATAATTAAAACGGGCCACGAAACGCTTGCAGACATCCTCTTCACCAGGGTCTGCAAGTTTGGCATGCAGTAATTCCATGATGTGCGCGCGCCATATTTCATGATCCCATTCACGCCGCCCGAACGCGGTGAAAATTAATTTGTCTGGCAGGCGCTTGGCTTGTTCAAGACGATATAAAGCTGGAATCAGCTTGTTGCTGGCAAGATTGCCGGTCGCGCCGAAAATGACAAAATTGCAGGAATGCTTGATTTGGGCGCTCATGCCAAATCCCCTTTTACGGCATGACCACCAAAGCCGCTACGCATCATGGCCAGCAGCTTATTCGCGTAGTCTCCCTGTCCTTGCGAAGCAAAACGCATCATCAACGCCATCGACATGACTGGTGCGGGTGTGCCCTGCTCGACCGATTCCAGCACGGTCCAGCGGCCTTCGCCCGAATCAGCCACATACGGTTTGATGTTTTCCAGCGTTTGGTCACGTTGGAGAAAATCAGCTGCCAGATCCAGCAGCCACGAGCGCACCACGCTGCCGTGCCGCCACATTTCACTGATGGCGGCCAAGTCGAGGTCATAGTCTTGCTTGCCCTGCATCAGCGCCAGCCCTTCAGCAAGCGCTTGCATCATCCCGTACTCAATGCCGTTATGCACCATTTTGACAAAGTGGCCGCTGCCCGCTGCACCACAATGCAGCCAGCCGGTATCGGCACCCGGCGCAAGAATTTGATAAAACGGCTTGAGCACCTGCAACGCGTCATCGCTACCGCCTACCATCAGCGCGTAGCCATTTTGCAATCCCCACACTCCGCCAGACACGCCCGCATCCATAAAACGCAATCCAAGTGTGGCTAACTCTACCGCGTGGCGTTGTGAATCCTTGTAATACGCATTGGCACCATTCACGACAATATCACCCGGAGATAACATCGGCGTTACGCGTTGAAGTGCAGTTTCAGTGGCCGCACCCGCAGGTAACATTAGCCAGACAATACGCGGCGCAGGCAAAGCTGCGACCAGGTCGGCGACCTCTTCATGCGCAATGACGCCACTTTGTTCCTGTGCCAGCGCCGTCGCCACATCGTGGTTACGATTCCATGCATGGACTTGCGCACCGCCTCGCGCCAGCCGCCGCACCATGTTGGCACCCATTTTTCCCAACCCCAGCATTCCGATTTGCATCATGAAGTTCCCCTTTGAATTGTAATGTGGTGCGCACGCATGATTTATATCATGCAATAACTGCGCCTTTCACCATTCTGATGGTGGACACGTTACAAGATAGTCGGGTTCCGGGAATAAGTCTGTTTAAGCTGGTCGGGCTTAAACCTTGATATAGGTCCAGCCATGTTGAAGCCGATTAATAATATGTCCGACGGCAGTCTGCGCCACCTTGGTTTCTGGCAGCAATTCAACCCTGACACCTTCTTTATCCAGACGGCGAATGGTCTGGCCGCAGGCAATAAAGCTGACGTTGGCATGTTGACGCGCGAGGGCCTCAATGCGTGCCGCATAAGGTGTTACGTCTTTGCGCAGCAAATCCAGACCGTAGCTGTTGGCGATCACCTCAACATGTACCGATTGATTCGATGCACGCCGTGCTTGTACCAGATAATCAACGTCGTCCAGCAGCGTTTTTAATTTGCCCGGATCGGCCGAATCCAGATGCAGAATGATCTTGTTGGCATCAGGCGACACCGTCGTCAGACTGACGGGCATGAAGTGCGCCGACTGATTCTGGGCGAACGCCAGCGGCAGGGTCGGCTTGATCCAATCCCGTCCCAACCAGCCAGATGCCAAACCGATCATTAACAACAGGCTGGCAGCCAGCATATGCCCCCAGCCAAAAGTACGATCTGTGTGGCGCTTGACTGGCGCAGGTGGCTCGGCATAGCCGTGGCTCAACATTTCTTTTACCGCACGCAGTTCGCACAATTGATGGCTGACGGCCGGATCGTGTTGCAGCCGTGCAAACATCTCCTCCTTTTCAGCCACATCCAGTTCGCCGTCGATAAATGCATTCAGTTGTTCCTGGGAAATTTCCTTGCTCATTTCACACTCCTCAGTCCCACTGATTTCGCAGCAGGCGCCAATTCGATCAATTGCACTTTAAGCGCTTGCCGACCTCGACACAGGCGGCTCATCACGGTTCCAACCGGAATATCAAGAATATCTGCGACCTGGTTGTAACTGAATTCCTCCAGATCTACCAGCGTCAATACCTGACGTTGCCCCATCGGCAGCAATGCCACGGCCGCTCGCACCCGATTCACTTTCTGGCTACGGGAATGCAGCTGTTCGGGCGTTTCATCGTGGGCGTAATGGTGGTCTTCCAGTTCATCGAGATCCTGAAAGCCTTTCTGGCAACGAAAACAATCGCGCCAGCAATTGTGCAAAATCTTGAATAACCAGCTATTCAGTTGCGCCGGATCACGCAGCTGGTGAACCCGCGCCAAACCGCGCGCCAGCGCCTCCTGTGCAAGGTCGTCCGCCAGGGTTCGGTCATGGCACCAGGAGTAGGCAACGCGATAGAGCCGTGCACGGCGCTCTTTTAACTGGCTACGCAAGCTGGCTTCGCCAGAAATCAGGGATAAAAGGCTCATGATTTACAGATTATGTGATTTGTCTTGCTGTAATGACGTAACAAAGCGTCATTTTATTCCCGGAAAAAAATAATTCACTTGTCATGGAATATTCATCCGCGCTGATTCGTCTTTCTTCACAAGCGGATCGTTCAAATCGCTACAACACTTAACTATCCTGGAGATCATCGCATGTTAAAAAAACTGTTGGGAATCTTGATCATCACCCTCGCCACGCTGGGTCTTGGCACAGCCTCTTCGGTGCTCGCCGCTACCCCGGCCAACAACATAAAAGTGGTCTACCACATTGACGATAACACCCGGGCAGACAATCTGCTACGCAATGTTAAAAATCATCTGGAAGCCAGCCCTGGCGTCAAAATCGTCGTAGTCGGGCATGGTAAAGGCATCGACTTCATGCTGAAAAATGCCCAGGATGCCAATGGCAATCCCTACGATGTTGCCATGCAAACGCTGGCCGCAGACGGTGTGGAATTCAGGGTATGCAACAACACTCTCAAGAGCCGTAAGCTGACCGCAGACGCCGTTGCCTACCCCGCTACCGTCGTGCCATCTGGCGTAGCTGAAGTCGCCCGCCTGCAAGCCAAAGAGGGGTACGTCTATCTGAAACCTTGATCCCTTTTCGCGCCACCATACCAATTTCAGCACTTACCGGAGGAAACAACCATGAAAAAATTCAGCCCATCCCTCATCATGCTCGCCGTGCTTGGCTTGTCCCAGGGTGCCCACGCCGCCAACTGGCTCCAATTACAGGGCAACGAACCCCCCAACGCGCCCACCTTCAAGCTGTGGGGATTCTTGCAGCCGACTTATACCTATATCGACGCGGACAAGATTAAAGGTTTGGGCGGACAGGCTGCTCCCTACAACGGGCAATATACGATTCCCAATCTGGTGGGGCCGGATTCAACCAGCACCGACACTTTTCAATTCAACCGCGCCCGCCTCGGTCTGCGCGGCACGTTGAATCCGGTCGACAAGCGGATCAACTACTTTGTGTTGCTGGAAGCCGGTAAAAATATCCTGACACGGGAACACAGTGTGGTTTTGAGCGATGCCTCAATGACTTTTAATTACATTCCCGGCGCGCGTGTTCGGGTCGGTTTGTTCAAACTGCCCACTGCTAATGAAGCATTGGTGCCGGTTCATACCGCATATGACTATGTGTATTTTTCCAGCGTGACCGATAACCTGCTACTCGAGCGCACCGTCCGGCCAACCAGCCCGAGCGCAGGCCGCGCGTTTCAGTCAGGCTTTTTTACGGCTGACATCCAGCCGGCAAAGATAGCCGGGAGCGGGAGCGGCTTTCGGGATATCGGTATTCAGATTTATGACTGGTTTCAACATGGCGCCTGGGAATACAGCTATGCCGGGATGATTTCGAATGGCAACAACATCAATTACCTGGGTGACAACAACAGCAATAAGGATTTCACCGGCAGATTGCAGGCCTCTTACATTTTTGGTGGAAAAGGTCCAAAACGCGACGACCTGAGCGTATTTGTTTGGCATCAACAGGGAAAGCGCACATTTGGCAGCAGCGAATATGACCGCGTACGCGAGGGCACCGGTTTTACTTATCGGAAAAAAGCCGTGCATTTTGCCGGGGAATACATGCGTGGGAAAGGCATGATTTTTGTTGGCCCGCAGGTTCCATTTAATGACGTGGGCGCACCGGCTGTTCAACCAGTTAACGCGATTGCCTTGAGCGATAACAATAAGGCGGATGGCTGGTATCTGTCGGGGGGATACCGGTTCCTGAAAGACTGGGAATTCAATCTGCGTTATGACACGCTCGACCGTTTGAGCAACGCTGCGGCAAACGAACGGGAATTCAAAACCTGGACAGTTGGCACGCAGTACTACATGAACAAGGCCACCCGCATCAACTTCAACTATGAGTTCCGCAAACAGGAGGTATCAAATCCTCAAGCCATCACCAACC
>DZDB01000021.1:17713-19674 GCA_022736605.1 Sideroxydans lithotrophicus | reverse complement strand
GCGCCGCCGTAGGTGTCGACGATGATCTTGCGCCCGGTCAGACCGGCGTCGCCCATCGGCCCGCCGATGACGAAGCGCCCGGTCGGGTTGACCAGATAACGCACGTCCTCCTTGCGCAGGTCGGCGGCAATCACCGGCTTGATAATTTCCTCAATCACCGCTTCTTCGATCTGTGCGTGCGAGATGTCCGGGTTGTGCTGGGTCGACACCACCACGGTATCGACGTGTTGCGGCACGCCGTCGACGTAGCGAATCGACACCTGCGATTTGGCGTCCGGGCGCAGCCACGGCAGACGGCCATCCTTGCGCAGTTCGGCCTGGCGTTCCATCAAGCGGTGCGCCAGGTAAACCGGCATCGGCATCAGCGTAGGCGTCTCGTCGCAGGCGTAGCCGAACATCAGGCCCTGGTCGCCCGCGCCCTGATCCAGATCCAGACCTTCGCCTTCATTCACGCCTTGCGCAATGTCGACCGACTGCTTGCCAAACGTCGTCAGCACTGAGCAGGTATGGTAATCAAAGCCGATTTCCGAGCTGTCGTAGCCGATGCGTTTGACCGTCTGGCGCGCCACCTGGTTGTAGTCGATGGTGGCATGGGTGGTGATTTCACCGGCGATCACCACCAGTCCGGTGGTGACCAGCGTCTCGCACGCTACACGCGCATGCGGGTCCTGGGTTAGAATCGCATCCAGTACCGAGTCTGAAATCTGGTCTGCAACCTTGTCTGGATGGCCTTCCGAGACCGATTCCGAGGTAAAAATAAAGTCTTTCATGCTGATTCCATATATTTTGACTGGCGTGGATGGTAGCAAATACCGTCCCCACTTGACAGCCCCATAATTCATGACGCAATTCATCCTTCGCCTGCTGGCGCGTTTGCCACTGCGCTTCTGGCACGCCGTGGGCGCGCTCGGCGGGCGCCTGGCGTATCGCTTCAACGCGCGCTACGCCAGGCGTCTGGCGGACAATCTGCGGCAAAGCGGCATTGCTGCCAACGCGGCTGATTATCAAAGACTGCTACGTCAAAGCGCGGCTGAAATCGGCAAGGGCGGTGCGGAGATCATTCCGATCTGGCTGCGTCCGTATGACCAGGTGTTGAAACTGGTCAAGGATTGTCACGGCTGGGAGCACGTCGAAGCCGCCGTCAGCCAGGGCAAAGGCGTGCTGGCGATGACGCCGCATCTGGGCTGTTTCGAGATCGTCAGCCTGTATTACGCGGCGCGCCTGCCGATGACCGTGCTCTACCGCCCACCCCGGCAAACATGGTTGGAAGGCGTCATGCGCGCCGGGCGCGGGCGCGGCCAGGTGACACTGGCGACGACCGATGTCAAAGGCGTGCGCGCGTTGCTGACCGCCTTGAAGAAAGGCGAGGCCACCGGCATTTTGCCCGACCAGGTGGCGAGCAAGGGCGAGGGCGCGTGGGCACCGTTTTTCGGGCGGCAGGCTTATACGCCGACGCTGGTGGCACGCCTGCACCAGTCCACCGGCGCGGTGCCGCTGCTAATGTTTGGCGAGCGCCTGCCGCGCGGGCAAGGTTATCGCATCCACATCACGCCGCTGGACGCCGACTTGAACGGCGCCAAGGAAGCCACTGCGCTGCAACTGAATCAGGCGCTGGAAGCCTTGATTCGCCAGTATCCGGCACAGTATCTGTGGAGTTATAACCGCTACAAGCGGCCCGGCGGCGTGACGCCCCCGCCGGGCGAATAACCATGTCCCAACTGGGTATTTTTTTACTCTGGCTGGTGCATTGGTTGCCGCTGTCGTGGCAGGCTGCGCTCGGCAACGCGCTCGGCAGCCTGCTGTTTCGCTTTGCCGGGCGACGTCGGCGCGTCGGCGAAATCAATCTGCAGCTGTGCTTTCCGGACTGGCCGGAAGCGCAGCGGCGTGACGTGCTGCACGCGCATTTCCGCTGCGCCGCGCGCGCCGCGCTGGAGCACGGCATACTGTGGTGGTCGGACGTC
>DZDB01000021.1:3840-17613 GCA_022736605.1 Sideroxydans lithotrophicus | reverse complement strand
TGCCGCGCATCGCCAAAGTCACCGGCGCCAAGATCATCCCGCTGGTGACGCGCCAGTTGCCCGGCGGGCAAGGCTATGTGGCGCAGTTTTATCCGGCCTGGGATAATTACCCGGGTGACGATGTAGCAGCCGATATCCAGCGCATGAACGCATTTATCGAAGACCGTGTGCGCGAAATGCCCGAGCAGTATTTCTGGCTGCATAAACGCTTCAAGACCCGGCCACCGGGCGAAGCAAAACTGTACCCATGAGCGTCGAGATCAGCGCGCTGCGCGACGACCAGATCGACGCGCTGGGCGCACTGGCGCGGCACATCTGGCAGCAGCATTACCCCGCTATCATCAGTCAGGCACAGATTGACTATATGCTGCATCAGCGCTACGACGCGGCAGCGATTCGCCAGCAACTGCGCTTGCCCGGCAGCGTGTGGGACGTGGCACAGCAAGGCGGCCAGCTCATCGGCTTTGTGCATTATTATCCCGACGCCGACCCGCAGCGCCTCAAGCTCGACAAGCTGTATGTGCACCCGGACTGGCAGCGGCAAGGGGTGGGCGCAGCGCTGCTGGCGCGGGTGGTCCGTGCGGCGCGTCAGCAGCGGCGCCGCATCATCCAGTTGCGCACCAACAAGCGCAACGCCAAAGCGCTGGCGGCCTACCGTCAATACGGCTTTGTGATAGTCGCCGCCGTGATCACCGAAATTGGCGACGGCTTCGTGATGGACGATTATGTGCTGGAAAAAACATGGGTTTGAGGAAACCGGAGCCGTATCAAGGTGCCGCGTCCGGTATCGGGTGCGCTGATATCGAGCGTGGCGTCATGGATGCGGGCAATTTCCTCGACAATCGCCAGTCCCAGGCCACAGCCGTCTCCGGGACTGCCTTCAACCCGGTAAAACCGTTCGCATACCTTGGCGATGGCGGCTGCGGGTATGCCGATGCCATTGTCTTCAACTTCCAGAAACACGCCGTTCAGATCGCCACAGCGTACCGTGATGTTGCCGCCAGCAGGCGTGTAACGCAGTGCGTTGTCGATCAGGTTGGCAAGCAGTTCGCGCAATAACAGGGGTTCGCCGACCAGCCAGGCCGGGGTCATATCAAAACCCAGATCCAGTTTTTTTTCGAGCGCTCGCGGCACCCATTCATGCGCAGCATTTTCCACCAGATTGCATAAATCGAGCCGCTGCATTGCATCGGGCGGTAACGCACCGGGCTCGGCGCGCGCCAGCGTCAGCAACTGGTTGGCCAGATGCGCAGTGCGTACGGTGGAGGCATGCAAATGTGCCAGTGTCGGGCGTAAATGTTCGGGCAAATGTCCCCTTAATGCGAGTTCAACCTGGGTTTGCAGCCCCGCCAACGGGGTGCGCAACTGGTGTGCGGCATTGGCCAAAAAGCGCTGCTGGCTGGCCTGCGCTTCATTCAGACGTCGCAACAGCGCGTTGAGTGAAACAACCAGTGGGCGGACTTCTTCCGGGGCGTGATTTTCCGGGACGGGACGGAGGTCGCGGTGCGAACGCGCAGCAAGCTCGGTTTGCAGGTTTTCCAGCGGCGCCAGACCGCGCCGTATCCCAAACCACACCAGCAGCACCGCAGCCAGCGCGATAGCCAGTGCCGGCGCGAGCATGCCCAGCAGGATTTTGATCATGTGGCTGTCGCGTTTATTGAGGGTTTCCGCTACCTGCAATACGGCGCTGGTGTTGTCGGGCAGCGCAATCCGCAATGCTGCCACGCGTATTTCACGACCACTGAAACTGGCATCGTAGAATAAGGCCCGGTCGCCAATGCCAGCGGGTACCGGCAGGTAGAGATTACCAATCGGTCGCGCATGAGCGGCGCTTAACTGATAGTAAATATTGTCGTAGGCGTCGACCAGGAGCAGGTCGCGAGCAGCAGGCGTCAGATTAAAGGTGGGTTGCCCACCCATGATCACAATGTGCTGCGCCAATGCGAGCATTGGATCCAGCAATTCCTTGTCGTAGGCGTCGTGCGCAACACCGCGGGCAATATACACGGTGCCGAGCGTGCCCAGCGCCAGCAGGATCAACAGGGGGGCAAGCAGCCAGCCGAGGAGTAATCGCCGCAAGCTACGGGCGGGCATTATCCGCTTCGTCCAGCAGATAACCGTAGCCGCGTACGGTGCGGATATGCACACCAGCCGGATCCAGTTTGGTGCGCAGGCGCGACATGTATACCTCGACCGCATTGGAACTGATTTCCTCGTCCCAGTTACACACCGCCTGCATGATTTTATCTTTGCTCAGGACTTGCCCCTGGCGCATCAGCAGATATTCGAGCACCCCCCACTCGCGGGCGGTCAGATTGATGGCTTTGTGATTGAGCCAGGCGCGGTGCGCCAGGGTGTCCATCAACAGCGCGCCACAACTGAGCTGGGCACTCTGGGCATGATGGCCACGGCGCAACAAAGCGCGCACCCGTGCCTCGAGTTCGCCCAGCGCGAAGGGTTTGGTCATGTAGTCATCGGCACCCAGATCGAGCCCGCGCACCCGGTCTGACACGGCATCCCGTGCCGTGAGAATCAGGGCGGGCAAAGTCTGACGCCGCTCGCGAACGCGGCGTAATACGCCAAAACCATCGATTCCCGGCAGGCCGATATCCAGCACCAGCAGGTCATAATGCTCGGCATCGAGTGCCAGCAAGGCTTTTTCTCCATTGCTGACGTGATCCACCGCGTAGCCAGGGATGGCCAGCGCCCGCGTCAAGCCGGAGGCGAGCAATTCATCATCTTCAACAATCAATATGCGCATGGGTGAATTCCTTGGTGATGGCATTCCTCCGATCAAACCCTTGATCAGCGGGCAGCCTTTATGTGCATAACGAACCAGACTGCATTTCGCCGACAAGCCGTGTCGCTGCACAATGCCCCATCATGCGGATAAAAGCTGACAAAAAACTGACAAACTTCTTCACGATTTTAATTGCACATGCAATCGATTTAGCCGTGAACGCCGCCATGCTGGCGCAGGCTATTCGCGTGCTGCGATCAGGCAGGATGAGATTGCGGATTCGAGCCGCGCCGTAACCAGTAGCACCCTGGCGACGCAGGGGCTGCTCAGGTGGCCGCTTTTGCGGCGGTTTTCCTGGTCGCCGGTTTTTTTGCAGCGGGTGTTTTCTTTGCTGGCGCTTTGGTTGTGGCGGTTTTTGTGGCGGCGGTTTTGGCCGTCGTTTTTTTCGCTGCTGCCTTCTTGCGGGTGGGCGTCCCTTTTGCGACACGCGCTGCCAATAACGGGATGGCTTCGATCAGGGTACAGGCCTCCGGATCGCTGTCTTTCGGCAGCGTGGCGTTGACCTTACCGTGTTTGACGTACCAGCCATATTGCCCGCTGTGCAAGGTGACCGGTTTGCCGTCGTCCGGGTGATCGCCCAGCGGCTTGCCTGCCGGTGCGCCGCTGCGTGGCTCTTTCGCCATCGCCAGCACTTCCAGCGCACGCGCCAGATCGATGCTGTACACGTCGTCCGCCTTGGGGATGGATTTGAATTTGCCGTCATGCTGCAGATACGGGCCAAACCGGCCGATGTTGGCGACAATCGGCAGTTGCGTATCCGGGTGGACGCCGACTTCACGCGGCAGCGACAGCAGTTTCAGCGCAGTTGGCAGGTCAGCGTGTTCGGTAGGCAGGGTTTTCGGCCACGATGCGCGCCGCGGTTTGATTTTTTTGTCTTCCGGCGTAGCGCCGACCTGCACATACCAGCCGTAACGCCCATTCATCAGCAGAATGTCCTGGCCGGTCGCGGGGTCGCTACCCAAAACGGTCGGGCCATCGGCATTGCCACCGTTGAGTGGGCGCGTGTAATCGCACGCCGGATACGCCGAACAGCCGATGAACAGACCACGTTTGCTGGCTTGCAGAAACAGCATCGAGCCGCACTTTGGGCACGGCTCTTCCGGCATCGGACAGCCACGCTCCACCTCGGCCTTGGCGGACAGCATGCCGGAAAAATCCTGCCAGAATGTTTCCAGCAAGGGGAGGTATTTGAGCGCGCCATTGGACACATCGTCGAGCTGGTCTTCCAGCCGGGCGGTGAAGTCGTAATCAACGTAATGCGCAAAGTGCGTGGTGAGAAAGCAGTTCACCAGCCGGCCAATCGGCGTCGGCAGGAAACGTTTTTTGTCGAGTTCGACGTATTCGCGATCCTGCAGCGTCGAAATAATGCTGGCGTAGGTGGACGGGCGGCCAATGCCGTATTCTTCCAGCGTCTTGACCAGGCTGGCTTCGGTATAACGCGGCGGTGGCTGGGTGAAGTGCTGTTCGCCCGAGAGCTTGTCCACCGGCACCGTTTCGCCCTCTTCCAGCGCGGGCAGCTTGGCGTCGTCTTCGCTTTCCGCGTCATCGGTATTTTCCTGATACACCGCAATAAAACCGGGGAACACCAGCGTCTGGCCGGTGGCGCGGAACAGGTTGGCGACGCTGCCGACGGCGATATCCAGACTCACTGTATCAAACTGCGCCGGGCTCATCTGACACGCCAGCGTGCGCTTCCAGATCATTTCATACAGTCGCGCCTGGTCGATGGTGAGGAACTTGCGGATAGCATCCGGGCTGCGTGAAATCGCGGTCGGACGAATCGCCTCGTGTGCCTCCTGCGCGTTTTTGGATTTATTGCGGAAATACACCGGTGCGGCGGGCAGATAGCCGACGTCGAAATGCTGGCTGATGTAGTTGCGCACGTCCTCAATCGCCTCGCGCGCCAGGTTCACCGAATCGGTACGCATGTAGGAAATCAGACCGACGGCGCCGCTACCGGTGTCGATGCCTTCGTACAGTTGCTGCGCGGTGCGCATGGCGCGTTCGGTGGTCATGCCGAGCTTGCGCACCGCTTCCTGTTGCAGCGTCGAGGTGGTAAACGGTGCCGCCGCGCTGCGCGACTTGCGTTTCTTTTCGACGCGCGTGACCTGTCCGGTCTGCGCACGCATCAATTGATCAAGCACTGCCTGTTGCGCGTCGGCACTGCCAATGCTGAACTGGTCGAGTTTTTCACCGTTGAACTGCACCAGCCGCGCCTGAAACGCCTGCGCGCCTTTGTGGCTGTCGAGGTGCAGGGTCCAGTATTCGCGCGGCTGGAATTTCTCGATTTCCAGTTCACGCTCGACAATCAGGCGCAGCGCCGGGCTTTGCACGCGCCCGGCAGACAGGCCAGGACTGATCTTGCGCCATAACAGCGGCGACAGATTAAACCCGACCAGGTAATCAAGCACACGCCGCGCCACTTGCGCATCGACCAGCGGCATGGCGATTTCCCGCGGATTTTCGACCGCATGAACGATCGCCGACTGGGTAATTTCATGGAATTCAATGCGCGCGATGGATTTCTTCGGCGTGATTTTTTTGTCGCGTAGAATTTCGGCCAAATGCCAGGCGATGGCTTCGCCTTCCCGGTCCGGGTCAGTCGCGAGCAAGATGGCGTCGGCTTTTTTGGCCGCGCGCACAATCGCATCGACGTGCTTTTCATTGCGCTCGATGAGCTGGTATTTCATGGCGAAATCGTGCTCGGTATCGACCGCACCGGTTTTCGGCACCAGATCGCGCACGTGGCCGTAGCTGGCGAGGATTTCGTACTCCGCACCGAGGTATTTTTTAAGGGTTTTTGCCTTGGAAGGCGACTCGACAATGACGAGAAAAGACATACTTGAACGCGCCGCGCGGGCTTTAAGTTTAATGAACGGGGAGGGTGTTGCCGTCGTTAAACAGCATGTCCTCCAGCAATAGGTAATCCTGATTCGGGTTTTGGCTCCACAACACCATCAGCGCAATCCATTTGATTTTTTCCGGGGTGATTTCGTCTTCATCCAGCGCCAGCACGCGGTCAATGACCCATTCGCGCTGCAACGGGTTAAGGATCCCGGCCTGCTCCAGAAACATCAGTAAGCCCTGACACTCGGTATCCAGCTGCGCCTGTTCTTCACCGGCGTAAAAGCGCGTGGCGCCGCTGGACAGCATGCTGTCGGGGTAGGTCGCGCCGTTGAGCGTGCTCAAATCAGAAAACCAGTCGAGCGCATGGTCAATCTCGTCGCCGTTAAATCCGGCTGCCATTAACTTGAGTGCGAGCGCGTCACGATCCGGCGCCAGTTCGACCTGTGGGTAGTTCTCAAACAGATAAATGAGGATTTCTAACATAATGATTTAGACGATACGTTGGTAGAAACCACCCGGGAGCGTGCCGACTCGGCCTTGCAACTCTCTTTCCAACAGCATGGCGGAAAGCCTATCGGGCGTCAACCCGCAGCGTTGTGACAGCACATCAAGGCTGACCGGCTCAAATCCCAGCGCCTGCAGCACGGCATCGTCCTCCATTTCAGCCACGCTGGGTGCGGTAGCTGCGGTTTGCCAGCGTAATTCGTCGAGCACGTCCTGCGCCGATTCGACCAGTTTGGCACCTTGTTTAATCAGCCGATGACACCCGCGCGCGACGGTGGAATGAATCGAACCGGGAATGGCAAACACCTCACGCCCCTGTTCGGCAGCCAGCCGTGCGGTTATCAGCGAGCCGCTTTGCAGCGCCGCTTCGACCACCAGACAGCCCAGGCTCAAGCCACTGATGATGCGGTTGCGGCGCGGAAAATTGGCTGCAATCGACGGCGTGCCGATGGGGAATTCGGACACGATGGCGCCGCCCTCGGCGAGCTGGTGCGCCAGCACCTTGTTGCGCGCCGGGTAGACAATATCGAGCCCGGTACCCACTACCGCCACGCTACTGCCCGCGCCCCGCAGTCCGCCCTGATGTGCGGCAGCATCGATGCCCAGCGCCAGCCCGCTGACAATGGTCAGCCCGGCGTGCGACAAAGCCTCGGCAAACGCCGCCGCATTGGACGCACCCTGCGGCGTGGCATTGCGGCTGCCGACCACCGCCAGCATTGGCGCACCAAGCAGCGCACGGCAACCTTTTACAAACAGTAACGGGGGCGGATCAGTAATTTCCAGCAGACGCGCCGGATAATCCGGGTCGGCGAGTGTGACCAGGTGATTGCCAGGTGCATCCAGCCAATCCAGGCTGGCGGCGATTGCAGTTTCATCCACCCCGGCCGCAACACGTTGCGCGACCGCAGCCGGCAGGTGCAACTTGAGCGCACTGAGCGGTGCCGCGTAGATTCGTTCTGGTTCACCAAAAGCGCGCAGCAGGGTGCGCAAGGACTGCCCGCCCAGCCCACGCGTCAGCGTCAGGCCGAGCCAGGCACGCTGTTCATTCAGGTTCAAGGATTGCGCACGACGTCCAGCAGATTGACCGGACGATTGGTCTGCATCACCAGCGCGTAGGACACCTTGTCGAACACGCGGTAGACCATCACCAGACCGGTACGCGCGTCAGGCAACTGGATTTTGTCGATGATATTGCCTTTTTTATACACCGCCAGCACGGTACCCTCATCCAGGCCGTCACGCTCGCCCTTGTTCAGCACCACGGTGCCGTACTGTCCAATTTCGGCCACGCCACCGTAGGCCGAAATGACCTGACCTTTGATTTCGCGCGCGGGCGCATGTGGCACATAGCGGAACGAGTAGGTATCGTTGGCCGGGATGAGCCGGTCACCCTTCTGAATTTCTTCGCTGGAACGGGTAATACGCAAACGCTGCGGGTCGCCCGCCTGTTCGGTGCGCGCTTCACCCAGATACATCACTTCGTAACCCAGCACCGCGCCGGTCTCGGGGTCTTTCAATACCTTGCCGGGACGCAACACTTTCCAGTTGCTGACGCTGCTATCCGTGCCGCTGGTGGCGTACACCTGATCGCCCGCACCCAGTACCATGCGGTCTTCCTGTGCGCCGAGAATGCGCGGCGCGTTGTTCAGGGCATTTTCATCCATCACGAACGGCTGGCTGATGAATGCGTTAATGGTGGACGCGGGTATCGCCGGGATGCCCGCTTCGGTCGAGCCATCATTGCGGATCTTGGGAGACAGCTTGACCGTACGTGACGCGCCACCCTGTTGCAATGCCAGACGCGGGGTGCCGCTGCTGCGATCAAGCACGATCACGTCGCCCGGATAAATCCAGTGCGGATTCTTGATCTCGGCCTTGTTCATGCCCCAGATTTGTGGCCATTTCCATGGGTCTTTAAGAAATTTGCCGGAAATGTCCCACAGTGTATCGCCCTTGACCACAACGTATCGATCCGGCGCATTGGCCTGTAGCTTGAGTTCATCTGCGTGGCTGGAAAACGCCAGAAATCCGGTTAAAAACAACGATAAAGCAAGCTTGCGCATGGTGTCCCCTGGCTGCGTTTTTTGAGTTTAGACCTTGTCTAATGCCGCTTGAAAATGTTAGCCTGTTACAGTAATGGCTATTACGGCTTATTCATGAATTAGTTTAGATTCTGCATGTAATGATTTATGCAGGCAAGCGATTATGTCCCTACTCAATATCATTCATTACCCCGACAAGCGCCTGCACACGGTCGCCAAACCGGTTGTTGCGGTTGATGCACGCATCCAGAAACTGGTCGCCGACATGGCACAAACCATGTATGCAGCCCCCGGCATCGGGCTGGCGGCCACGCAAGTCGATGTACACGAGCAAGTCATTGTCATCGATATTTCCGAAACCCGCAGCGACTTGCGCGTGTTCATCAACCCACAGATTCTGAAGGCCGAAGGCAGCAGCGTGCACGAAGAAGGCTGCCTGTCGGTGCCGGGTATTTATGACCGCGTGACACGCGCCGAACGCATCACCGTCAGCGCCTTGAATGCCGAAGGCGAGACGTTTACGCTGGATGCGGACGAGCTGCTGGCGGTATGCATCCAGCATGAAATGGACCATCTTAAAGGCAAGGTGTTTGTCGAATACCTGTCGCCGCTGAAGCAAACGCGCATCAGGAACAAGCTCAAGAAACACCTGCGCGAAACCATGTGAGCGCGTGCTCACACTCACCCCATGCGTATTATCTTTGCCGGCACGCCAGAATTCGCCCGCGTCGCCCTGACTGCGTTACACACCGCCGGGCATACCGTGCTGAGCGTACTGACCCAGCCTGACCGCCCCGCCGGACGCGGCATGAAACTGACGCCCAGTGCGGTCAAACAGGAAGCGCTGCGGCTCGGTTTGCCGGTGTTGCAGCCCGTCAGCCTGAAATCCGCCGAGGTGCAGGCCACGCTACGTGCGTTTGACGCTGACGTCATGGTGGTGGCGGCTTACGGCCTGATTTTGCCACAGACGGTACTCGATCTACCGCGTCGTGGCTGTCTCAATATCCATGCTTCACTGCTGCCGCGCTGGCGCGGCGCGGCGCCGATTCACCGCGCAATTCTGGCCGGCGATACGGAAACCGGCATCAGCATCATGCAGATGGATGCCGGGCTGGATACCGGCGCGGTACTCAGCATGGATCGCCTGCCGATTCTGCCGGATGACACCACCGGCAGCCTGCACGACCGGCTCGCTGCGCTGGGTGGCGACGCCATCGTTAGCGCATTGCAGCAACTCGATACCCTGGTTGCGCTGCCGCAGACAGAAACTGGCATGACCTACGCCGCCAAAATCGGCAAGACAGAAGCGCTGCTCGATTTCAACCGTGATGCCATTGCGCTGGCGCGTGCGGTACGGGCATTCAATCCGGCACCGGGCGCCGTGACCCAGCTCAATGGCACACCGATCAAAGTCTGGCAGGCCAGCGCCCATTCCGAGTGCGGCGCGCCCGGCAGCATCCTGCGCGCCGATGCTGGCGGCCTGCTGGTGGCGTGCGGCGACGGCGCACTATGCCTGACCGAACTGCAAGCCGCTGGCGGAAAACGGCTATCGGCCAGCCAGTTCCTGGCGGGACACACGCTGACACCGGGTAGCCATTTCGGCGCTTGAATTTTTCTCACCCGGTGTCATCTAACGGGCGTCAAGTTCGTTTTTAAGGAATTCCCATGTTTGGCAACTGGATCAAGACCAGCATTTTGATGGCCGGTATCGTGGTGCTATTTGCCACGGTGGGCATGCTGTTGGGCGGGCAGAAAGGCATGCTGATTGCGCTGTTGTTTGCCGGTGGCATGAATATTTACGCCTATTGGTTTTCCGACAAGATGGTGCTGAAAATGTACAACGCGCAGGAAGTCGATGCGCACAGTGCGCCGGATTTTTACGCCATGGTGGCCGAACTGGCGCAGCGCGCAGGCTTGCCGATGCCCAAGGTCTACATCATCGACGAGGCTCAGCCCAACGCCTTCGCCACCGGGCGCAACCCGGAACACGCGGCCGTCGCCGCCACCACCGGCATCATTCAGCTGCTCAGCGCGCGCGAGCTGCGTGGCGTGATGGCGCATGAACTCACCCACGTCAAACACCGCGACATTCTGATATCCACAATGTCGGCCACGGTGGCGGGTGCCATCACTGCGCTGGCGCAATTCGGCATGCTGTTTGGCGGCGGCAGCAGTAACGGTGAACGCAACGCCAGCCCGGTGGTATCGATCATCATCATGCTGGTGGCGCCGATTGCGGCAATGCTGATCCAGATGGCGATCTCCCGTGCGCGCGAATTTGGTGCCGACCAGGGCGGGGCTGAAATTTCCGGCGATCCCGCAGCGCTGGCTGCGGCTTTGCGCAAAATCGAGGCGTATGCGCGCGGCACGCCGCTGGAAACCGCCGAACGCCATCCGGAAACCGCCCAGATGATGATCATCAACCCGCTCAGCGGCGACAGCGTGAAGCACCTGTTCAGCACCCACCCGTCAACGGATGAGCGGGTCGAGCGCCTGCTGGCGATGCGCCAGTCAGGTGCTTGATTGGATTATCTGAAGAATGGCCGGGTGAATTCGGCTTTGAAATTGCGCTTCTCATTAGCCAGCGTCGCCACCACCGTAAACTTCAGGGTGTCCGGCGGCGACACCCGCAACTCGCCCAGATAATACACCGCAGCGCCTTCCCGGATTTCCCGCATTGGAATATCGACGCGTTGTTCATTGAGGTTGATCGCATAAGCCTGTAACTCGGCCGCCACCGGCTCTACCACGCCGAGCTTGTTTTTGTTCAACACGGATATGGTCAGCAAGGCACGATTGCGGCTGCGCTCAATGTTGTAGTTTTTCGCCACGGCGGGCGCCAACTCGTCGGTGGGCATGGCGTTGTAGTGGATTTCGATATTGCCGTATTTGACCGCCTGTTCGGCCTGCACCGATAGCGGAGCAAACAACAGCGCGGTGGCAAAAGTCAGCGTGGCGAGGGATTTCATGCGGGTCTCCTTTATCGTTATTGCGAATGGTATTGCTGTCATGCCTTCTCAATATAGCCAAAAAAACGAGATGGCTGAACCCGACCTAGTTTTGTTGCGCAACCCCCGCAACGGGCAATGCCTGCAACCAGCGACTCACCTGATCCAGCATAGTACCGGTGGCCCGGTTGAACGCCTGCGCCGCCCCGGCTGCGTCATAACTGGCCACTGGCACGCTGACGTCAAAGCGTTTGCGTGCAATCAGGCTACGGCTGCGCAGATCCACGACTTCGGCGCGCAGTGCCACGCGCACGCTGCCGGGCGGGGTGACCGCATCGTGGTAAAACGCCAGCAATCTGGTATCCAGCAGCCAGTCGCCCTTGACACTGCTGCCCGCCTGCGCAACGCTGACGAACGCGTGTTCTGCATCCAGCCGCGCCAGCAGCAAGCTGCTCAAACGCCGCGCTGGCCGCTCCGTCCATAATGCAAATTGATACAGCCCACGGGTGTCGGGCGCGCGGCTGAACGCCATACTGGTGGTGTCATAAAACGCGTCGCTGGTGGTCGGCAGCAACAGCAGGCTGCGCGGATTCGACTGCGTACTGGGTGTCACCGTGCCGTCGTCACGCAGCTGGTAAGTCACAATTGGCACGTCCTTGTGAGTACCGAGGCTGAAGCAGCCCCCCAAAGTAAGGCTCAGCAGGCAGGCAAGCAGCAGGGTTTTCATCTTCATTTTTCTCCTGGACCAGGCTGCGGCCTGCCATCACCAAACAGCAAACCACGTGGATCGGTAAAGCGCTGTCCGGCGGCGCCTACCGAGTCGGCGCTGTTGCGCACATCGCGACTCACGCTGGTCAATTCCAGCGAACCGGTTTCTGCCAGCCCCTGCAGGCGCACAGAGACTGTACTGGTTTCACGATTCAACAGTTCCAGTGTGGCGTTGGCCTGCTTTATCGCTGTGCTGGCATTGCTGCTCAGATCCTCAAAACTGTCTCCGGCGCGCAGCGCAACCTGATTGATGCTGCCGCTCGCCTCGCGGAAGGCATCCGCCGCGTCTTTGATGCTGATTACGGCACGACTCAGTTCTTGCTTGCTGTCAGCTAGATTGGCGGTTATTTGCTGCAAGTTTTCGATGGTTTTACCCACGCCGTTGCGGTTTTCTGCTGACAGCAGTCCATTCATTTTGTCCAGCACCTGCGCACCGTTTTCAGCGATGCGCGATACCGCTGTGGCAACCTTGTCCAGGTCGGAACTGCCTTCCGCGATCACCGGGTACTGCTCATCATCCGGCGCGTTGACCAGTAGCGGGCTGGTTGCATCGGGATTAGACAGCGCGATGGTTGCCAGCCCGGTGACGATGTTGCGTTCAACGTAGGCCACCGCATTGGTACGTACTGGCGTATCAGGATTGACCTTGATGGTGACGCGAACCGCATTCTGACCCTTGCCCGCGAATTCGTAACCCGTCACCACACCCACCTTGATGCCACGCAGCTTGACGGCGCTATTGACGTCCAGGCCATCCATCGACTGTTTAACGAAATAAATGGTGAAATGACGATAGTTGACCTTGTCGGTGCCGCCGGCCAGCCATGCCAGCCCTGCCACCAGCAGTAGCGTCACAATCAGCACCGCAGTGCCGACCAGCGTATAACGTGCTTGGGTTTCCATCATTGCCCCCCAGGCGCTGCCCGCGCCGAAAAATAATCATGCAGCCAGCCGTCATCGATCTGTTGCAACGCGGTCACATCCCCTTGTGCAAGCACTTTGCCACGCGATAACACGATAATGTCATCGGTAATCGACAGCAGCGTATCCAGGTCATGCGTGACCAGAAAGATGGTCAGACCCAGACTATCGCACAGCAGGCGCACCAGTTTGTCGAAGGCGCGTGCTGAAATCGGATCCAGACCCGAAGTCGGCTCGTCAAGAAACAGGATTTCAGGATCCAGCGCCAGTGCGCGCGCCAATGCAGCGCGTTTGCGCATGCCGCCGGACAGTTCGCTGGGCATTTTGTCAGCGGCATCAGGTGGCAGGCCGGCCAGCGCCAACTTGAGCCGCGCCAGGCGCAGGCAGGTTTCCTTCGGCAAATCGGTATTTTCAAGCAGTGGAACAGCCACGTTTTGTGCAACCGTCAGCGATGAAAACAGCGCGCCATCCTGAAACAGCATGCCAAAACGGCGTTGCAGTGCCTGCAGTTGTACTGTGCTGGCTGACCAGACATCGACCCCGAACAGGGTAACTTGTCCCGCAGTCGGCCGCAGCAGGCCGATGATTTCACGCAACAGAACGGATTTTCCGGTGCCGCTGCCCCCAATCATCGCGATCACCTGGCCGCGCGCGACGTTAAAGCTGACGCCGTCATGAATGGTCGTGGTGCCGAAGCGGGTCACGATGTCTTTGACAGCAAGTATGGGCGCAAGCTCGGTCATCAGTACCCCAGTTGCACGTAGGCAATGGCAAAGCAGGCATTCAGCACAATGACCGCGACGATGCTCTGCACCACGGTCGAGGTGGTATTGGCACCCACGCTGCGGGCGTCACGCTCGACACTCAAGCCCATGCGACAGGCAATCAGGCCGACCGACAGGGCAAACACTGGCGTTTTGACCAGCCCCAGCAGGACGGTTTT
>DZDB01000021.1:0-3740 GCA_022736605.1 Sideroxydans lithotrophicus | reverse complement strand
CCGATTTCCGCCGTCATGGCTGCGCCAGAACGTCCGGCAATGAGAATGGCGACGATGACCGGTGCCAGCTCTCGGCAAACCGCCAAGGCCACGCCGTCAACGACAAAAATGCTGGCGCCATACTGCTGCGCCTGTACGCCCAACAGATAGGCAAAGACGATGCCAAGCAAAAACATCATGGCGAATGCCAGCGGAATGGCCTGAATGAACACCGCCTCAAGCTGGACCGCGAATTCCTTGCCTCTGAAATGGGTCGGGTGACGCAGCAAATCGAGCATCTCGATGCTGAGTGCGCCAACGAAACTGACAATCCCGTTCAGGTGACCCAGCACTGCCAGCGTGCCGTGCCCAAGGTGTGCCAGAAAGCCCTCTCGCCGGGTCGCGCGGGTAGATTCGCTGTCTGCAAAATGCGGGATGACCAGATCAAGAATCGCTGCGTGTGGAATAGAAAAATTGACCTTGTTCAACGCGGTGGGCGACACGCCCGCCTGGTGCAGGATTTCCAGCAACTTCAGCGCGCCACTGGTATCCAGCCCGGTCAGCGCAGCCCCATCGAGCACTGCGCCTTGCGGCAATGCGCCGGTGAAAGTTGGCAGGTTACGGAGCTGCGCCAGCATCCAGTCACCCGATACGCGGATCAGACCCGGATCAGATTCTGCTTCGAATAGCAGTTGTGGCGCGGTCATGGGCTAGCCCGCCGCGCTTTCAAAGCGGTAAACGGCGAGGCTGCCGGTAAGATTTTGCAGATAACTGACCTGTCTGCCCGCCGTCATCACCACACGCTCGCGGATGCGAATACCGAGTTGCGCACACAACGCTTCAAAATCATGCATGGTGCACAGGTGCACGTTGGGCGTGTCATACCATTGATAGGGAATATCATCGGACACCGGCATGTGGCCACGCAGCACTTGCAGCCGATTTTTCCAGTAGCCAAAATTGGGAAAGGTGACGATACCTTCGCGTCCGACGCGCAGCATTTCGCGCAAAATCGGCTCGGTATGGCGCATCGCCTGGAGCGTTTGCGACAAAATCACGCAATCGAACGAGCCGGATTCGAATACCGACAGACCCGTTTCCAGATCGCTCTGGATCACGTTCACGCCATTTTTCACGCTGGCGAGGATATTGGCGTCGGTCAGCTCCACCCCGTAGCCGGTGATTTGCCGTTCGTCCTGCAAATAGCGGAGCAGCGCGCCATCACCGCACCCCAGGTCAAGCACGCGCGCAGCAGGTTTAATCCAATGGGCAATGGTCTGAAAATCGTGCCGTGTCATGTTGAAACCCGCTCCATATAGGCACGCATTACCGCGTGGTAATGTGCATCGGGCATCAGGAAAGCATCGTGGCCATGGCCGGAAGTAATCTCGGCGTAACTCACGCGGCGCGCGTTATCCAGCAGCGCCTTGACGATTTCGCGCGAGCGCTCCGGTGCAAAGCGCCAGTCGCTGGTGAACGACAACACCAGAAAATCCGCCGTTGCCGGTGCCAGCGCCGCCGCCAGACTGGGCTGCGCGTGATGGTGCGTCGGGTCGAAATAATCCAGCGCCTTGGTCATCAGCAGATAGGTATTGGCGTCAAAATGCTCGGCAAATTTGTCGCCCTGATAACGCAGATAGGACTCAATCTCGAACTCCACATCGTAGCCGTAATTGAACACACCGGAACGCAGCACACGGCCGAATTTAGTGCCCATCACATCGTCCGACAGATAGGTAATATGGCCGAGCATGCGCGCCAGCCGCAAGCCGCGACGCGGGCGTGTGTTGCGGGCGTAAAAATCGCCACCGTGGAATTCAGGGTCGGTCAGAATTGCTTGCCGCGCCACATCGTTGAAGGCGATATTCTGCGCGGTCAATTTGGGCGCCGAGGCAATCACCAGGCAGTGCCGCACGCGCGCCGGATAGTGAATGCTCCAGTGCAACGCCTGCATGCCGCCGAGCGAGCCGCCCATGATCGCCGCGAATTGCGCGATGCCCAGCCGGTCAGCCAGCCGCGCCTGGCTTTCGACCCAGTCCTCTACCGTCACCAGCGGAAAACGCGAACCGAACGGCTGACCGGTGGCCGGATCAATCGACGCCGGCCCGGTCGAACCGTGGCAGCCACCCAGATTGTTCAGCCCGATGACGAAAAACCGGTCGGTATCAATCGGCTTGCCCGGCCCCACCATGTTGTCCCACCAGCCCGGGTTCTTGTCGTCTTCGGCGTATTTACCCGCCACGTGATGATTGCCGGACAGCGCATGGCACACCAGAATGGCGTTGCTTCTGGCTGCATTGAGTGCGCCGTAAGTCTCGTACACCAGGTCGTAATGCGGCAACACCACACCGCTTTTCAGCGTGAGCGGCGCATCAAAATACGCGGTCTGCGGGGCGACGATGCCGACGGATGAAACAGGCTGCATGTGTCGTTATAATTTGGCGAATGTTGAAAAAGATTATAGCCGCATTCCGGCCAGACCCCACAGCCCTGCGCACGCGCTTTTTGCAGCGCTTTGCGGGCAAAACGCTGATTGTTCACGCCGGGCTGAGTATCGGCTGGGTCAGCGAGCTGAATAAAGAAGCCGGCGGGGGCGCGCATTTTCGCATCGATGCACGCAATCTGCCGAACCACAAGCCCAGCCCGATCGAATGGGTCGTGCAGCATCACATCCTGCCACAGCACCTGCCGCTGCCGCTGCTGGTCAAAGTCGATGGCGAACGCCTGCTGATCCGCCACCTGAGCCGTAACGACGCGCCGGTGCACCCGTCTGAAATCTACTGGATGCTGGGCGAATTCCCGCACCGCGCGCACCTGATCCTCAGCGTCGGCGGCCAGGGCTTTGCCGTCAAGCGCGGCATGCCGGTGGCGGATAACGACATTGACTACAACGTCGGGTTTGACGAACCGGTTTAGGAGATGGGGCGGCGGAGGTGAGTGGTATTATGCTGAATACCCTGTTTTGGGACGTCGCGCTATCGGTGCTTCTGGTTTTTGCGTTCGGAATATTGGTTTTTATTGCCTTGTTTAGTAACGGTTTGTTATGTGATTAAAGATGCAATCAGGCACCGGTTTTTAATTTATATATACATTTTTTGAGGTGTATGTTGCACGTTAGGGACTAAAACTCAGCCATGGCGCCGACGATTTTTCGCGAGGGCAGTTTCCGCTTTTTTTTCTTCTCACGGGAGGAGACAAGAATGCACGTACACGTCAACCACCCTGATGGCGAGGCCAAGTTCTGGTTAGCGCCGGAATTGGGGCTGGCAACGAGCACCGGGCTTTCGCCCAAGCAAATCAAGGAGGCTCAGAACTTGGTCGCTGGTCACTTGGAGGAAATTATCCATGCCTGGAAAACGCACTTCCCAAGCTGAAGTCACGCATGTCTCTCAGCATGGTTTTTGGCTGCTGATTGCCGATGAAGAACTCTTTTTGCCTTTCGCTGGCTTCCCATGGTTTCGCGGGGCGTCTATCGAACAGCTATGCCAAGTCGAATGGCCGACTGAAAACCACCTTTTCTGGCCTGCTTTGGACATCGACTTGTCTGTTGAGTCCATTCGCAATCCTTCAGCATTCCCGCTCATCGCCGCCATTCCAACACCTGACACTGCGGTCAAGAGGGGCGCGCCAAAAGCCACGCGCTCTTGAGTTCCAGACGGACGGCCTGAAACAATCGTGTCTGACCCCGTTTTATGTTTTCTTCTCACGGGGGGAGACAAGAATGCACGTACACGTCAACCACCCTGATGGCGAGGCCAAGT
>DZDB01000020.1 GCA_022736605.1 Sideroxydans lithotrophicus | reverse complement strand
GACCTGCGGATTAACAGTCCGTCGCTCTACCAACTGAGCTATCAGGGAATTGCGTTGCAGTGCATGACTGGCGCAGTGCTGTTTGCAACGAAACGGCATTATCCAGAAATTGACCTGTCGGGTCAAGGTCGAAAATGCAATTTAAGCTGCTGGCAATAAGTATTGATGCGCTTTTTCAAAACACCGGGCCAAAAAAAACGGCGCACGCAGCGCCGTTTTTCAAGATGCCAGACCTGGATTAGTAGGTCAGGGTAACCACATCTTCGTCCATGGCTTGCTGAATCACGTAAGCGCCGCCCACGGTTTCTTCGATTTCAGGAATCAGGTCGTCGCCCCACAGTTCCAGGGTTGGGGTGCAGACTTTGAAATGCACGCCAGCTTCGTGTGCGTCTTTCATGAAGTCGTAGACGCTCTTGGGCGAGCCTTCCATGACGAACAGTTTTTCGGCCACGCCTTTTTTGGCCAGCTCACCGGAGCGGGCGGTCAGGATCACTTCAACTTCGTATTCCATGGCGGCGGCAACGGTAGCCTGGAAGAATGGCGCGCCCAGCTCGGATGGGTTAGCAGGGTCGGTATTCACCATCATGATCATCAACTTGTCAGCCATGTTACATCTCCAATGCGAAAGAATTTTAGGGGCAGTCTTTAGCCCGAGTGTTCGAGCCAAATATAAAGACACGGGATTATAACAATAAAATTAACTGCTGATGAACAGCAATTTATTAATGACTAAAATGCGCGAGTCCGTTACGCAGTCGATTCAGCACCACATCGCGGCCTATCAGCATCAGTGTGGCGTCGATGCTGGGCGTTTGCGTTTGGCCGGTCACCAGCACCCGTAGCGGCATGGCGATTTTCGGCATTTTCAGGCCGGATTCGGCGACCACGGCTTTGAGCGTGGTCTGGATGGTTTCGCGTTGCCAGGCGATGACTGCGAGCTGATCGGCCAGCGCAGTGAGCGGCTGAATTGCTTCGGCAGACAGGTGTTCGGCGATCAGCTCGGGCGAGGGTGGGCGGTAGCGGTAAAACAGCGCGGCGGCGTCGGCCAGTTCGACCAGCGTGCTGGCGCGCTCCTTGAGCAGTTGCATCACGTCGGTCAGCGCCGGGCCGCTCTGGATATCACAGCCATCGCGCTCAAGGAAAGGCAGCGCCAGCGCGCCAAGGCGGGCGTTGTCGGCAGCCTTGAGGTATTGCTGGTTGATCCACAGCAGCTTTTCGCCGTTGAACTTGGCAGGCGAGCGGCTGATCGATTCGAGGTTGAACCACTCGGTGAACTGCGCCATGGTGAAGACTTCCGCGTCGCCGTGCGCCCAGCCCAGCCGCGCCAGATAGTTGAGCAGCGCTTCGGGCAGGTAGCCGTCTTCCAGATATTGCATCACGCTCACCGCGCCGTGGCGCTTCGACAGGCGTTCGCCGTCGGCACCGAGGATCATCGGCACGTGCGCGTACTGTGGCAGCGTGGCACCGAGCGCCTTGAGGATATTGATCTGGCGCGGCGTATTGTTGACGTGGTCGTCGCCGCGAATGACCTGGGTGATGTTCATGTCCCAGTCGTCTACCACCACGCAGAAATTGTAGGTCGGCGTGCCGTCCGGACGCGCGATCACCAGGTCGTCCAGTTCGCTGTTGCTGATCTCGATGACGCCCTTGACCAGGTCGTTCCACGCCACCGAGCCGTCCAGCGGATTCTTGAAGCGCACGACCGGTTGAATATCAGTGGGCGGGGGCGGCAGTATTTTTCCCGCTTCAGGACGCCAGCGCCCGTCGTAACGTGGTTTCAGCCCGGCGGCGCGCTGCTGTTCGCGCATCGCCTCAACTTCATCCTTGCTGGCATAGCAGTAATACGCGTGACCCGACGCCAGCATCTGCGCGAGCACCTCCTTGTAGCGCGGCATGCGTTGCATCTGGTAGAACGGGCCTTCATCGTAATCCATGCCGAGCCAGTCCATGCCTTGCAAAATTGCCTCGACCGATTCCGGCGTGGAGCGCGCCAGGTCGGTGTCTTCGATGCGCAGGATGAAGGTGCCGCCGTGTTTGCGGGCATAGGCCCAGGAAAACAGCGCGGTGCGGGCACCGCCAATGTGCAGGTAGCCGGTCGGGCTGGGGGCAAAGCGGGTACGAATCATGGGAGGGCAGGGCGCGAAAAACGCCTATTTTACGTTAAACCGGCGCGCGGCTAAAAGCTTTCATCCGGCGCCAGATAGCGCCATTGTCCCTGCGGCAGGTCACCGAGCTTGACGCCGCCGATGCGCACGCGCTTCAGGCCCACGACTTTCAGCCCCACCAGTTCGCACATGCGGCGAATCTGGCGCTTTTTACCTTCGCGCAGGGTAAAACTGAGTTGATCCTCGTTTTGCCACACCACTTTGGCCGGGCGCAGCGCTGCGTCGTCCAGCTTCAGGCCGTGATTGAGCAGCTTCAAACCTTCGGGCGACAGTCTGCCCTGTACTCGCACCAGATATTCCTTGTCCACCTTGGTGTCGTTGCCGATCAGCTGTTTGGCGATGCGCCCGTCCTGCGTCAGCACCAGCAGGCCGGTCGAATCAATGTCCAGCCGTCCGGCGGGTGCCAGGCCGCGCTGGTGTTCGTTGGAATAGCGCACGCCGGAGTGATCGTCGGCATACTGGTTGGCGGCGGTGATCAGGGTGGCCGCTGGCGCGTAGCCGTCTTCGGCCTGCGCCGAGACGTAACCCACCGGCTTGTTCAGCAAAATGGTCACGCGGCTGCCTTGTTCGCGCTGCGCCTGTGTCGCCAGTTCAATGCGGCAATCCGGCAACACCTTGCTGCCGAGTTCGCTCACCACTTGTCCGTCCACCTTGACCCAGCCGCGCTCGATATATACATCGGCTTCGCGCCGCGAGCACAGGCCGCGTGTGGACATGAGTTTGGACAGGCGGATCGGTTCCATCGGCAGGGACAGTGGCAGAAAAAACGTGATTTTACGCCAGCCAGCGCGCGCCTCCTACCCGGATTTTGTTTGACGAAAACGCGCCGCCGTGCTTAAATGCGCGCCTCGTTGGGCGGTTAGCTCAGTGGTAGAGCACTGCCTTCACACGGCAGGGGTCGACAGTTCGAAACTGCCACCGCCCACCAACATTTCCTCTGTATTTCCGCAATTCTTGGCCTTTGATTAAGCTGTCCGGGATGGATGGTGTCCATCGCAAGCCGATTAAATGCTTCACACGCTACAATCCAGTACTGACAGGTCGATTCGACCATGCATTAGCGGCGGACACCAGTAATAACCGCCGGTGAGCGGTCGGGTAAATTTGAACAGGGCATCGGTGATGCCATCGTCGTGCCCGGTCATGCGGCGCAGCTGGGCTTCGAATGCATCGAACGATTTGCCGAAGGCGAGAAACAGGAAACCGGCATCAGCACCCGCTATCCAGGGCATGGAACGCCGTACTACAAAGGCTTCGGGGTCAAAGTCTTCTTGCGCAGTGCGTTTGACGTGAGCCGATTCGGGCGCGTTTTCGAGTTCTTCATTGTCGCTGCGGCGACGGCCAAACGTATCGTCCTGCTCGGCTTGCGGCATGGCATTGAATTTATCGAAATCATGCTGCCATAACTGCACGGCGGCGAAGCTGGAACCGGCCATTTTTCCGTTTGGGAGCAGTGCTGCCTCGATAGCTGCCTGATCCTGCGGGTTTTCCGTGCCGTCAATATAGCCCGTCAGATCACGAAAATCCTGATGCCGGAAGCAGGCTACCGATTCGCGCAGGATGAACGCATCCGCCAGCAAGGCTGACAAGGCATGGCCCGCCAGCAGCAAATCACCGGCTTCTTGGCCACGCAGCCAAAGCCATACGGCATGCTGGGTAGCTGGCACTGGCGGACATGCAGCGGGTAATTCTGGGAAACCACGTAGACCGGGCACGTTGATACCAAGTGCGTCAGCAATTGGGCTGCCTAGCCCCATTACCACCGTGTGACCGTCACAATGCGCTGCCAATTCGCGCAGGCTGGCGCGGGGGTCAGACGAAGGATTGAGATCAAAAAAAAGGTGGCGGGCGAGGGGTGGAATCGGTTCAAAAATCGCTGATTGGGGTGTCATGATGGCATGCCGGTACAAAAGAAATTTTGCGGTATTTGTTTTTTATTGGTTGGCACCTAAAGCCAGCGCAAGGCTGCGACTGGCGTTGGCCTGTTGGGTGGCAAGTGCTGCATTGTAATCAGTCGCCACCCAGCCGCCGAGGTTGGCGAGGCTGAGTTCACCCAAAGCATTGATCCAGTCCGGGTGTTCGTTGAGCGCAGGGATGTAGTGAAATTCGCCGCCACCAGCAGTCAAAAAGTCGTGTTTGACTTCCAGGGCAATTTCTTCCAGCGTTTCCAGACAGTCGGCGACAAAGCCGGGGCAGACCACGTCGATACGGCGGGTTTTGGCCTGGCCGAGCTCGGTTGCAGTGGTGGCGGTGTAGGGCTTGATCCATTCGGCGCGACCAAACCGTGACTGGAAGGTGATCTGGTATTGCGCTTGGCGTAGGCCCAGCGCTTCGGCCAGCAGACGCCCGGTTTTGTGGCATTCGCAGTGGTAGGGGTCGCCTTTGTCCAGCGTGTAGCGCGGCACGCCGTGAAAACTCATCATCAATACGTCGGGGCGGCCATGCTGCTGCCAATAGGCATTGACGTTGGCAGCCAGCGCGGCGATGTAGCCAGGGTCGTCGTGGTAATGGCGCACGGTACGCAGGGCAGGCTGGTTGCGCCGCGTCAGCAACACCTGATACACCGCATCAAGCGCGCTGGCGCTGCTGCTGGCGGCAAATTGCGGGTACATCGGGATGGCCAGGATGCGTTCGCAGCCCTGTTCGGCCAGGCGCTGCATCGCATCGTCCACGGACGGATTGCCATAGCGCATGGCGTAGTCCACCACGAACGGGGTTTTGATGCGCTCGCCGAGCCAGCCTTTCAGTAGCTTGGCCTGTTTTTCAGTATGAAAATGCAATGGCGAGCCTTCCTCAGTCCAGATGCTGGCATATTTGGCAGCGGATTGCTTTGGACGAATCCGCAGAATTACGCCGTTGAGAATCAGCCACCACAGGGCGCGCGGAATTTCAACCACGCGCGGGTCGGACAAAAACTGTTTGAGATAGGGTTTGAGCGCCTGTTTGGTGGGTGCATCCGGGGTACCGAGGTTGAGCAGCAGGATGCCGGTTTTGGCGGGCGTACCATGCGTATAGGCAGGTTCGGTCAGGTAACGGGGCATGGATTCAGGGTGAAAGTTTAGTGGTAAGACAATGCGCTGGACAGTAGTCTGGCAGTGATATCGACGATCGGGATGACGCGTTCGTAGGCCATGCGGGTGGGGCCGACGACGCCCAGCGTGCCGACGATTTCGCCGTTGACCTGGTACGGGGCAGTGACCACGCTGCATTCGTCGAGCGGCGCGACTTCGGATTCGCCGCCGATGAAAATCTGCACGCCGTGCGCACGCTGGCTGGTGTCGAGTAATTGCACCAGCGAGGTTTTTTGCTCGAATACGTCAAACAATTTGCGCAGCCGTTCCATGTTGGACGACAGCTCGTCGACTTTGAGCAAGTTATGTTCGCCCGACATGACCAGGTCGTCACGGTTGGGCGCCAGTGCCGCACTGCCAGCGGTCAGCGCCAGATTCATCAGGCCGGTGATGTCGTGTTGCAGCTGCAACAGTTCGTCCTGCATCAACTGGCGTACCTCGCCAAACGATTTGCCCGCGTAGTGCTGGTTGAGAAAGTTGGCGGCACGCGTCAATTCTGACGGACTATAGGCGCGGTCGGTGAGTAATACCCGGTTTTGCACTTCACCCTCAACCGTGATGATGATGAGCAGGATGCGTTTGTCTGACAGGCTGATGAACTCGAGTTGACGAAACGCCGCGCTGCGGCGTTTTGGTACCAGCACCACGCCGGCAAAGCGCGTCAGGTCGGACAAGAGCTGTGAGGCATTGGCAACCAGCCGTTGTGGATCGTCCGGGTGCAGTTGCGATTCAAGCCGGATCATTTCCTGGCTGTTGGGCGGCTGGATGGTGAGCAGGGTGTCTACAAAAAACCGGTAGCCCAACGGGGTGGGTACGCGCCCTGCAGAGGTGTGCGGGCTGGCGACCAATCCCAGATCTTCCAGATCGGCCATGACGTTACGGATCGACGCCGGGCTCAGCTCCAGCGCAGCGTATTTGGACAGGGTGCGCGAGCCTACCGGCTGGCCTTCAACGACATAGCGTTCAACCAGGGTTTTGAGCAGAATTTGGGCGCGTTCGGTCAGCATGATGTGATTGTACAAAAAAAACTGTCTGAGCAACGGTATATCAAAGCGCGGTATATCAAAGCGTGGGAGGCGTCGCTATAATTCCGTCCATGTCTGATACCTTCAAAACCATTGCCCTGGTGGGCAAGTATGATAGTCCGGAGCTGGGCGACGCCCTGCTGCGGCTGGCGGATTTTCTGCGTCAGCGTGGCCATGACGTGCTGATCGCAAAAAATACTGCCGATCATTTTGGCAGCGCGGATTATCCGACTGCTGAGCTGTCCGATATTGGCACGCGTGCTGATCTGGCGATTGTGCTCGGCGGCGATGGCACCATGTTGTCGATCGCGCGCATGCTGGTGGACAGCGGCATTCCCCTGGTGGGCGTGAATCAGGGGCATCTCGGCTTTCTGACCGACGTGCCCACCGAATCGATGCTGGACTGCATCGGCAGCATGCTCGAAGGCCATTATGTCGCCGAAGAACGCCTGCTGCTGAGTACCCGGATTATGCGTGGCGAAACTGAGGTATATGCCGCGTGTGCGTTTAATGATGTGGTCATCAGCAAGGCCAGCAGTGGGCGCTTGATCGAGTTTGAAGCGCACATTGATGGCGATTTTGTCTACGGCCAGCGCTCCGACGGACTGGTCATTGCCACGCCAACCGGTTCCACCGCGTATGCGCTGTCAGCGGGCGGGCCGATTCTACACCCGAGTCTGGAAGCGTTTGTGATGGTGCCGATTTGCGCGCACACCCTGTCAGCGCGGCCAATTGCGGTCAACAGTCGGTCACGGGTGGAAATTCAACTGCTACAGGCCGGTGATGCGCGCGTCTATTTTGACGGCCAGCGCCATTTTGATCTGCAGATTAACGATAGGGTGGTGGTATGCCGCGCGGCTAAAGCGGTGCGTCTGCTGCATCCCGAGTCGTACAGCTATTATCAGACGCTGCGCCAGAAGTTGCAGTGGAACAAGAAACTCTGATGCTGCGCCAACTCAGTCTGCGTGATTTTGTCATCGTCGATGCACTCGATCTGGAATTCGGAGCGGGATTTACCGTGCTCACCGGCGAAACCGGCGCAGGCAAGTCGATTCTGATTGACGCACTGGCGCTGGCGCTGGGTGAACGCGGTGACGCTGGGGTGGTGCGGCAAGGCGCGGCACGCGCCGACATCAGCGCTGAATTTGATGCCAGTGACTTGCCCGCGCTGCAAGCCTGGCTAAGGGAAAATGAGCTCGACGACGACGCCAGTTGCCTGTTGCGCCGGGTAATCGACAATAGCGGGCGTTCGCGCTGCTTTGTCAATGGTCGTAGCGTTACCGCGCAGCAATTGCGCGAGGCGGGTGAGTTCTTGGTGGATATTCACGGTCAGCACGCGCATCAATCCCTGCTTAAATCCGCTACACAGCGTGAGTTACTCGACAGCTATGGCGGCCTGCAAACGCTGGCGCAGCTAACCGTTGAGCAGCATCGGCGCTGGCGCACGTTACATGACAAACTCAGTGCTGTGCGCAACGCGAGCGGCGAACTGGATGCGGAGCGCGAGCGCCTGCAATGGCGTGCCGACGATTTGATCGCGCTGCAATTCACCCTGGCCGATTGGGACGCGCTGCAAGCCGAGCATGGACGTCTGGGCAATGCCGCCAGCCTGATTGAAGGCGTGGCGTTTGCGCTCGACGCATTGACCGAAAACGAAGCCGCCGCGCAACATCAATTGAACCTGGTGGCCGCCCGCCTTGCGGCGCTGGTTGAATTTGATCCTGCCCTGCAGCCGACGTGCGAATTGCTTGAATCCGCCTCGGTGCAATTGCAGGAGGCCGCCCATGCCTTGCGGCGTTACAGCGATCATCTGGAAGCGGATCCGGCGCGGCTGGTGGCAGTCGAGCAGCGCATCCAGCAAGTGCTGGATTGTGCGCGCAAATACCGTATCAAGCCTGATGCGCTGCCTGAATTATTCGCCAGCACGCAAGCACGGCTGGATGAAATGGGGACAAATGATGACCCGGCGGTGCTGGAAAAAGACACCGCAGCCGCCCATGAGCAGTGGCTGGCACAAGCGCGCAAACTGAGCAGTGGCCGGGTGAAAGCCGCCACCAAGCTGGCGCAGACTGTCAGCGCGTCGATGCAGCAGCTGGCGCTGGCCGGGGGCGTGTTCGAAATTGCGCTGGTAGTGCTGGAAACCGGTAACGCACATGGCCTGGAGCAGGTTGAGTTCCGTGTTGCACCGCATGCAGGCGTAGCGCCAAAGCCGCTGGCGAAAGTGGCGTCGGGCGGCGAGTTGTCGCGCATCAGTCTGGCGCTACAAACGGCAGTCAGTCAGGTTGCAGGCGTGCCGACGCTGATTTTTGACGAAGTGGACGTGGGTATAGGCGGGGGCGTTGCCGAAATCGTCGGGCAGCTGCTTAAGGCACTCGCGCATAGCCGTCAGGTGTTGTGCATCACGCATTTGCCGCAAGTGGCCGCGTGTGGCACGCAACATTTACAAGTCAGCAAGGCGCAGCGAGGCGGCAGCATGGTGAGTCAGATCACGCCGCTTACATCGGCTGAACGCGTGGATGAAGTTGCCCGGATGCTGGGCGGGGTAATAATTACCGATACCACGCGCAAGCACGCGGCGGAAATGCTGGGTGAGGCGGGATAATCAGGGCTTGATTGTGCGGTGCGGGCAAGGATTTTTGGTGCAGTCGGCGTACAAATGCAAAGAATGCTCGTGGATGGAAAAGCCGCGCTGGGTGGCGATTTTCTTCTGCCGACGTTCGATTTCCTCATCAAAAAACTCTTCAACGCGCCCGCATTGCAGGCATACCAGATGGTCGTGATGGCCGCCCTGGTTAAGCTCATAAACGGCTTTGTCGCTGTCGAAATGGTGGCGTATCAATAACCCGGCCTGTTCAAACTGGGTCAGCACCCGATATACCGTTGCCAGACCGACGTCCATGTCCTCTGCGATCAGCAAGCGATAGACTTCTTCCGCAGTTAAATGACGCTTTTCACTATTCTCGAACAGGTCGAGAATTTTCAGGCGTGGCAGGGTGGCCTTCAGGCCTATGCTTTTCAGATCACTGGGGTCGCTCATGGTGTGGGAGTGTCTCGTACTGGCTATCTAGGCTATGATAGAGACTTTATTTTGCTTTGCAAATATTCGACCCGATGCGCACATTAGTCCTGATATCCGTTCTCTGTTTAGGCTTGGCAGGATGCAAAAGCCTGCCTTCGCTCCCGAAGTTTTCATTAACCCCATACAAAATTAACATTCAGCAAGGCAATGTGGTGGATCAGGACGCAGTTGCCAAGCTCAAACCGGGCCTTACGCGGGCACAGGTTCGCTTCATTATGGGTACGCCGCTGGTGATGGATATTTATCATGCCAATCGCTGGGACTATATTTATTTCGACAAAAAAGCCGGTAAGCTGGTCGCCCAGCGCCGGGTGGTGGTTTATTTTGACGGCGATGTGGTCAAAAGCCTGTATGAAAAAATTGGTGAAAATCAATTGGTCGAGTTGCAGACTGCCCCTGTCGCCGCAGTGGCTGAGCCAGTTACACCTGTAGCGCCAGTTGCGCCGGTTGCTGTACCTGATGCGGTGGCTAAATGAGCGCTGCAAGCCCGCTGAAAATTGTCATCGCCGGCAGTTCGGGGCGCATGGGCAAAGTGTTGCTCGAAGCCATTGAGCAGTCGCCTGACTGTGTGCTGCATGGCGCGCTGGAGCGTAGCGGCAGCGCATTTGTTGGTCGCGCCGCCAGTGTGCTCGGTGGGGCTGATAATGTGCTTGTTACCGACGATATGCAGGCGGCATTGACGGGCGCTGATGCATTGATCGACTTTACCCGACCCGAGGGTACGCTGGTGCATCTGGCGCTGTGCCGCAAGCTGGGTGTCAACATGATTATTGGCACGACCGGCTTCGACGCTGTACAAAAGCAGGCGATCAGTGCGGCTGGGCAGGACATCGGCGTGGTGTTTGCGCCAAACATGAGCGTGGGTGTCAATCTCAGCTTCAAGCTGCTGGAAATTGCCGCGCGCGTGCTCAATGAAGGCTATGACATCGAGGTGGTAGAAGCGCATCACCGTCATAAGGTGGATGCGCCTTCCGGTACTGCCTTGCGGATGGGTGAAGTGGTGGCGGCAGCGCTCGGACGGGATCTGTCAGAATGTGCCGTATATGGCCGTGAAGGGGTGACTGGAGAACGCGATCCGTCCACCATTGGTTTTGCCACAGTACGTGGGGGTGATATCGTCGGTGACCATACGGTGATGTTCGCTGGCATCGGCGAGCGTGTGGAAATCACTCACAAGGCATCGAGTCGCATGACCTTTGCACAGGGCGCCTTGCGAGCCGCGCGCTTCCTTGCGGCCAGCCCGGCAGGCGACTACGACATGCAGGATGTGCTTGGCCTGCGTTGAAGCGAGACCCCGTTTCGGGTAGAATGTTGACACTATTACAGAGGCGGGTGGGGTGAAAATCCGACCCGCCTCTTTGTGTAAGCCCATACCGGAGTATTCCCTTGCCGCACGCTAATCCCGCCATTCTGGTGCTCGCCGATGGTTCAGTCTTTCGCGGCATCGCGATTGGCACATCTGGCACGACTGTCGGAGAGGTGGTGTTTAACACTGCCATGTCCGGCTATCAGGAAATCCTGACCGATCCATCTTATTCAGGCCAGATCGTCACGCTGACCTATCCGCATATTGGCAATACCGGGGTCAACCCGGAAGACGTCGAGGCGGAAAAAATTCATGCTGCCGGACTGGTGATTCGCGATTTGCCGTTGCTGCACAGTAATTTTCGCACCACGCAATCCCTGTCTGATTACCTCGTCGCGCAAAATATCGTTGCCATTGCTGACGTTGATACGCGGCGTTTGACGCGCCTGCTGCGAGAAAAAGGCGCGCAGGCTGGCTGCATCATGGCGGGTGATATTGACGAAGCCGAGGCGCTGCGTCTGGCGCGCGCTTTTCCGGGTCTGGCAGGCATGGATCTCGCCAAGGTGGTCAGTTGTAGCGCAGCCTATCCCTGGCAAGAAGGTGAATGGCGATTGGGCAGTGGCTATTCGACGCCAGAAAAAGCGCCGTTCCATGTGGTGGCATTCGATTACGGCGTCAAGCGCAATATCCTGCGCATGCTGGCCGAACGTGGTTGCCGGGTTACTGTGCTACCCGCGCAGGCGAGTGCGCAGGACGCGCTGGCGCTGCAACCCGATGGGATTTTCTTGTCCAACGGTCCGGGCGATCCGGAGCCGTGTGATTACGCCATTGCGGCGATTGCCGAGCTGGTTGAAACCGGCATTCCCACGTTCGGAATCTGCCTTGGCCACCAGCTGCTGGCACTCGCTTCCGGCGGCAAAACAGCCAAGATGAAATTTGGCCACCATGGTGCCAACCATCCGGTCAAGGACCTCGACAGCGGGCGCGTCGCGATTACCAGTCAGAACCACGGCTTTGCAGTCGATGCTGATTCGTTGCCAGGCAATCTGCGGGTGACGCATGTGTCGCTGTTTGATGGCTCGTTGCAAGGGATTGCGCGTACCGATGTGCCTGCCTTCAGTTTTCAGGGGCATCCGGAAGCCAGCCCTGGGCCGCATGACGTTGGCTATTTATTTGACCGCTTCGTGACCCTGATGCAGAAAGCTGCCGGTTAACCCATGCCAAAACGTACAGATATTCAAAGCATTCTCATCATCGGCGCAGGTCCGATTGTCATCGGTCAGGCGTGCGAATTCGATTATTCCGGCGCGCAGGCATGCAAGGCGCTGCGCGAGGAAGGCTACCGTGTCGTTCTGGTCAACTCCAACCCGGCCACAATCATGACCGACCCGGAAATGGCCGATGTGACGTACATCGAGCCGATTACCTGGCAGGTAATTGAAAAAATCATAGAAAAAGAGCGTCCCAATGCACTCTTGCCGACCATGGGTGGGCAGACCGCGTTGAACTGTGCGCTTGATCTGGCCAAACATGGCGTGCTGGAAAAATATGGCGTAGAAATGATCGGCGCATCGCGTGATGCCATTGATATGGCCGAAGACCGCGAGAAATTCAAGCAGGCGATGACGCGCATCGGCCTGGCGTCGCCGCGTTCATCCATTGCGCACAGCATGGAGGAGGCGCTGCAAGTCCAGGCGGTAATGGGCTTTCCAACGATAATCCGGCCATCATTCACGATGGGCGGGACGGGTGGCGGTATCGCTTATAACCGCGAAGAGTTTGTTGTTATCTGCGAGCGCGGCCTAGAGGCGTCGCCCACCCACGAGCTGCTGATTGAAGAATCGCTGATCGGCTGGAAAGAGTATGAGATGGAAGTGGTGCGCGACCGCGCCGACAACTGCATCATCGTCTGCTCGATTGAAAACCTGGATCCGATGGGTGTGCACACCGGCGATTCTATTACGGTGGCGCCGTCGCAGACGCTGACGGATAAGGAATACCAGATTCTGCGCAATGCTTCAATTGCAGTGTTGCGTGAAATCGGCGTGGAGACGGGTGGTTCTAATGTGCAGTTCGGCATCAATCCGGTCGATGGCCGCATGGTCGTGATCGAGATGAATCCCCGTGTATCGCGTTCTTCGGCGCTGGCGTCCAAGGCAACGGGTTTCCCAATTGCAAAAATCGCCGCCAAACTGGCGGTTGGCTACACGCTGGATGAGCTGAAGAACGATATTACCGGCGGCACCACGCCGGCGTCGTTTGAACCCAGTATTGATTACGTCGTCACCAAGATTCCGCGTTTTGCATTTGAAAAATTTCCGCAGGCCAACGACCGCTTGACCACGCAGATGAAATCGGTGGGCGAGGTCATGTCCATTGGGCGTACTTTCCGCGAATCCTTGCAGAAGGCTCTGCGTGGTCTGGAAACCGGAATGGACGGTCTAAATCCGCTGACCACAGACCGTGATGTGATTGAAAGTGAAATCGGCAATCCCGGACCAGAGCGCATCTGGTATGTGGCGGATGCATTCCGCATTGGCATGAGCGTCGATGAGGTTTCTGCCTTCACTAAAATCGATCCGTGGTTTCTGGTGCAGATTGAAGCACTGGTAGCGGATGAAACCGCGCTTCAAGGTCTGACGCTGGCAACATTGGATAGCGAAGCGTTACGTCGTTTGAAGCGCAACGGTTTCGCAGACCGCCGCCTGGCGCAATTGCTGGGTACCGATCAGCATGCGGTACGGGCGCGTCGCTGGGAACTGGGTGTCAACCCGGTTTACAAGCGCGTTGATACCTGCGCGGCAGAGTTTTCAACCGATACCGCCTACATGTATTCGACCTATGAGGAAGAATGCGAAGCGCAACCCAGCAGTCGCAAGAAAATCATGGTGCTGGGCGGTGGGCCGAACCGTATCGGTCAGGGCATCGAATTTGATTACTGCTGTGTGCACGCGGCGTTGGCGATGCGCGAGGACGGCTATGAAACCATCATGGTCAATTGCAATCCAGAGACGGTTTCAACCGATTACGACACGTCAGACAGGCTGTATTTTGAATCGCTGACGCTGGAAGACGTGCTGGAAATCGTGCGCATCGAGCAACCCACCGGCGTCATCGTGCAATACGGCGGCCAGACGCCGCTGAAACTGGCGCGTGATCTGGAAGCTTATGGCACCCCTATCATTGGCACCACGCCAGATATGATCGACTGTGCCGAAGACCGCGAGCGATTCCAGAAAATGCTGGTTGGGCTGGGTCTTAAACAGCCGCCGAATCGTACCGCGCGCTCTGCTGAAGAGGCGATCCGTCTGGCACAGGAAATCGGTTATCCGCTGGTGGTGCGGCCATCCTACGTGCTGGGCGGACGGGCGATGGAAATCGTGCGCGAGGAAGCTGATTTGCAACGCTATATGCGTGAGGCGGTCAAGGTTTCAAACGATTCGCCAGTGCTGCTGGATCGTTTTCTGAATGATGCCATTGAAATCGACGTGGATGCGATTTGCGACGGCAAGCATGTGCTGATTGGCGGCATCATGGAGCATATCGAGCAGGCAGGCGTGCATTCTGGCGACTCGGCGTGTTCTTTGCCGCCGTATAGTCTGTCTGCTGAAATTCAGGATGAAATTCGTCGCCAAACTGTGGCCATGGCGCGCGCGCTGAATGTGGTCGGATTGATGAACGTACAGTTCGCGCTGCAAGGTGACACGGTCTATGTGCTGGAGGTGAATCCACGTGCGTCGCGCACGGTGCCGTTTGTATCCAAGGCCACCGGCATCCAGCTCGCCAAAGTGGCGGCACGCTGCATGGCAGGACGCAACCTGGTCGAGCAGGGGCTTGAAAAAGAAGTTGTGCCGCCTTATTTTTCTGTGAAGGAAGCGGTGTTTCCATTCGCCAAGTTTCAGGGTGTCGATACCTTGCTCGGCCCTGAAATGAAATCAACTGGCGAGGTAATGGGGGTCGGTGAAAGCTTTGGCGAGGCCTTTGTCAAATCGCAACTGGCGGCAGGGGTGAAGCTGCCCAAGGGCGGCCAAGCCTTCATCAGCGTACGCAATGCTGACAAGCAGAAAATCGTGGAAATCGGTGCGCAACTGGTGGGGCTGGGCTTCACTTTATTGGCGACGCGGGGGACTGCAACGGCGCTGCAAGCCGGTGGCTTGGTCGTGACGGTGGTGAATAAGGTTGCGGAAGGTCGCCCTCATATCGTTGATATGATCAAAAACAATGAGATCAGTCTGATTGTTAACGTTGTGGACGATAAGCGCGCAGTACGCGATTCGGTTGAGATTCGGCGCGCCGCGTTGGCGCAACGGGTAACCTATTACACCACGCTGGCAGGTGCCAAGGCAGCGTGCATTGGCATGCAGGCCGCGGGCACGTTACGGGTGTACGATTTACAGGATTTACATAAGCAGTTGCCTGCTTGATAAGGAATACAGTATGAATGCCATTACTAAAACGCCGTTGACTGTCAAAGGGGCGGAGTTGCTGCGTCAGGAATTGCAACGTTTGAAATCGGTGGAGCGTCCATCGGTGATTACCGCGATTGCTGAAGCACGGGCACAAGGTGATTTGTCGGAAAATGCCGAGTACGATGCAGCCAAGGAAAAGCAGGGGTTTATTGAAGGTCGCATCGCCGATCTGGAGGGAAAATTATCGACTGCGCAGATTATTGACCCGAAAGAAGTTGATGCCGATGGCCGCATTGTGTTTGGTGCCACGGTCGAACTGGAGGATCTGGAAAGCGGCGCTACCGTGATTTACCAGATTGTCGGCGACGATGAAGCCGATATCAAACTGTCCAAGATTTCAATCAGTTCTCCCATTGCGCGTGCCCTGATTGGCAAGCATGTCGGCGATACCGCCGATGTGCAGGCGCCCGGCGGCGTGCGTCAGTATGAAGTGCTGGAAGTGAATTACTTGTGAGAAACCTGTCGCAATACTTCGCGCGAATTGCGGTCACGCTGTGGGTAGGGGGTATCTGGGCGATAGGCTATATTACGGCGCCAGTATTGTTTGGCAGTTTGAGCGACAAGCAACTGGCGGGCAATCTGGCGGGCAATATGTTCAGCGTAATGGCTTACGTCGGGATTGTGTGCGGTGTGTATCTGATTTTGCAGCGCTTGGCTGCGGTGGGCGGTGCTGCGTTCAAACAGGCGTTTTTCTGGGCTGCACTGGTGATGTTGTTGCTTACGCTGGCAGGGCATTTTGGTATTCAACCCATCCTGGAAAGCCTCAAGCAGCAGGCAATGCCGAAAGCGGTGATGGAGAGTATTTTCCATGACCGATTTGTACGCTGGCATGGCATTTCCAGTATTGTCTATCTGATCGAAAGCCTGCTTGGGTTGGTGCTGGTATTCAAGCAGACCAACAAGTAATTTATTTGGGTAAAACCAGTTTGGGTTTGGCTGCCGCGCGATAGATCAGCAGCAGCTTGCCGATATGCTGCACCGGTGCAGCGCCCAAGTCAGTGCAGATTTTTTCCATGATGGCGATGCGTTGTTCTCGATCATCCCCAAATACCCTGACCTTGATGAGTTCGTGGCTTTTCAGGTTGATATCCACTTCGCGCATCACGGCATCTGACAGTCCGGCATCGCCGATCATGACGACGGGGTGCAGGTGGTGGGCTTGTCCGCGCAGGTAGCGACGCTGCAAGGCATTCAAAGAGATCATGTATTATTCCTTAAGCAAACCGCGATTTTAGCCGATGAAGCCCAGTAGAACCAGCAAAGCATGGATGCGCGAGCATGTGAATGATCCGTATGTGAAGTTGGCCAAGCAACATGGCTACCGTTCGCGCGCAGCATTTAAGCTCGATGAGATCAATACGCGAGACCACTTGATTCGGGCCGGGATGCTGGTCGTGGATTTGGGTGCAACACCAGGTGGGTGGTCACAGATTTCAGCCAAGCTGGGTGCCAAGGTCATCGCGCTGGATTTGCTCGAGATGGATACGATCGCTGGCGTGACCTTCATTCAGGGCGATTTTACCGGCGCTGCTGCACTGGAATTGTTGAAACAAGCGCTGGCTGGCAGGTTGCCAGACCTTGTTATTTCGGACATGGCGCCCAATATGAGTGGCGTAGCCAGTGCGGATCAGGCCCGGAGCATGTATCTATGTGAATTGGCTCATGAATTTGCCCGCGAGCATTTGAAACCCGGGGGTGATTTTTTGGTCAAGACATTTCAGGGCGAAGGCTTTCAGGACTATGTCGCCGCGCTGCGTATGGATTTTGACCAGGTTCAGACGCGTAAACCCAAAGCGTCGAGAGATCGTAGCAGCGAAGTGTATTTGTTGGGCAGGCACTTTCGCGCAAACCTGCCGTGACAAGCGCCAGGGAATCAGTTTAGAATGAGTTTAAATTGCAACTTTTACCAGCTCGAAGGAGCATCACGTGAATAACATGTTCAAAAACATTGCGATCTGGTTGGTTGTCGCCCTTGTGCTGATGACCGTTTTTAACCAGTTCAGCACCCACCAGACCGCGCAGTCGCAGGTCGATTATTCGCAGTTTCTGGATGAGGTGAAGCAAGGTCAGGTGGCCAAAGTCACCATAGAAAATCACGTGCTCAAAGGCGTTAAAACCGATGGCAAGGTGTTTACATCTTATGCGCCGTCAGACCCTTGGATGGTGTCTGACTTGTTGAAAAATGGTGTGGTTGTACAAGCTAAACCGGAAGAAGAACCCTCCTTCCTGATGAGTTTGTTCGTGTCCTGGTTTCCGATGTTGCTGCTGATTGGTGTCTGGGTATTCTTCATGCGTCAGATGCAGGGTGGTGGCAAAGGAGGGGCGTTCTCGTTTGGCAAAAGCAAGGCGCGCCTGCTGGATGAATCGACAAACCAGATTACATTCGCGGATGTGGCTGGTTGTGATGAGGCCAAGGAAGAAGTGTCCGAGTTGGTCGAGTTTCTGCGTGACCCGTCCAAGTTTCAAAAACTCGGTGGACGCATTCCGCGTGGTGTGCTGTTGGTAGGCAGTCCGGGTACCGGTAAAACCTTGCTGGCCAAGGCCATTGCAGGCGAAGCCAAAGTACCTTTCTTCAGCATTTCCGGCTCGGACTTCGTGGAAATGTTCGTCGGCGTAGGCGCGTCACGGGTACGCGACATGTTTGAGCAGGCCAAGAAGCATTCGCCCTGTATTATTTTCATTGATGAAATTGATGCTGTCGGCCGCCAACGTGGCGCCGGTATGGGGGGTGGTAACGACGAGCGCGAGCAAACCCTGAACCAGTTGCTGGTCGAGATGGACGGCTTTGAAGGCTCGGCTGGGGTGATCGTGGTTGCGGCGACTAACCGGCCTGACGTGCTGGATCCGGCTTTGCTGCGTCCCGGTCGTTTCGACCGGCAGGTTGTGGTGCCATTGCCGGACATTCGCGGACGTGAACAGATTTTACTGGTGCATATGCGCAAAATCCCGATGGCGCCGGATGTGCGTGCCGATATCCTGGCACGCGGCACGCCCGGGTTTTCGGGTGCGGATCTGGCTAACCTCGTGAATGAAGCGGCGCTGTTTGCCGCGCGCGGTAATAAGCGTCTGGTTGACATGGACGATTTTGAACGCGCCAAAGACAAAATCATGATGGGCGCTGAACGCAAGAATATGGTTATGCCTGAAGAAGAGCGCCGCAATACCGCGTATCACGAAGCTGGTCATGCGGTTGTCGCTTACACCCTGGACAAAACTGACCCGGTGCACAAGGTGACGATTATCCCGCGCGGGCGGGCTTTAGGTCTCACCATGCAGTTACCGACGGAAGACCGTTACAGCATGGATCGTGAGCAATTGCTGCAAAATATTTCAGTATTGTTTGGTGGGCGTATTGCTGAAGAAGTGTTCATGAAGCACATGACCACTGGCGCATCCAATGACTTTGAACGGGCCACTGAAATGGCACGCCGCATGGTAACGCAGTGGGGTATGTCGGATGCGCTGGGGCCGATGGTCTATGGCGAAAACGAGGGTGAGGTTTTCCTTGGGCGCAGTGTTACGACGCACAAGTCTGTATCTGAGGCGACCATGCAAAAAGTGGACATGGAAATTCGCCGTATCATCGACGAACAATATGCAATTGCACGCAAAATTCTTGAGGATTCGCGCGACAAGGTTGAGATGATGGCGCGTACATTGCTGGACTGGGAAACGATTGACGCTGATCAGATTCATGACATCATGAAAGGCCTCCCACCGCGGCCGCCAAAGCCTTCTCCCAGTCTGCCAAGCAGTCCTTCGCAGGGCGGTACGCCAGCGGCCACGCCGGAACCGACTGCAACACCTGTGCAGGAAGTCTGAGTCGTTTTTTATCTTGAAATCAGCCAGGGACTGAGACCAGTCCCTGGCTTTTTTGTTTTTTCAATATGATTCTTCATTGTCGCAATATTCAGCTCGATCTCACTCGGGCACGCATCATGGGTATCGTCAATGTTACGCCTGATTCATTTTCGGACGGCGGACAGCATTCGAGCACAGCAAATGCTGTGCGTCATGCGCTTGCATTAATCGAGCAGGGCGCGGCCATCATTGATATTGGCGGTGAATCTACCCGTCCAGGCGCGGCGGATGTGTCCGTGCAACAGGAGCTGGATCGGGTAATGCCGGTGGTTCAGGCATTGCGTGGCTGCGATGCAGTGGTTTCTGTTGATACCCGCAAGCCCGAGGTGATGCGCGCTGCCATCGCCGAGGGGGTGCAAATGATCAATGATATCGATGCGCTCCAGGCGGCGGGGGCAATGGCAATATTGGCACATAGCGATGTCGCGGTTTGTTTGATGCACAAACAGGGACAGCCAGCGACTATGCAACAAGCGCCGATGTATGCTGACGTAGTCAGCGAAGTGCACGATTTTCTTGCGTTGCGTAAGGCGACAGCGATTGATTTTGGTATTGCGCATAATCGCATTGCGCTGGATCCGGGTTTTGGTTTTGGAAAGTCACTACAACATAATCTTAAACTTTTACGCCATCTCGACCGTTTTACAGATTTGGGTGCACCGATATTAGCGGGTTTATCGCGTAAGTCCATGCTGGGGCAATTGACAGGTCGTGCGCTGGATGCGCGCGACTATGCGAGCGGCGCGGCACAGGTGATGGCAGTCCTGAAAGGGGCGCGTATCATACGTGTGCACAATGTGGCTGCATGTGCGGATGCATTGAAAATAATACAGGCTGTGGAGGAATCTGATGAGTAGAAAATATTTTGGTACTGACGGGATACGTGGTCGGGTAGGGGATAGTCCGATAACGCCCGAGTTTGTGATGCGCCTGGGCTATGCGGCAGGCAAAGTTCTGGCATCGGATACCACGGGTTTGCCGCAAGGGGAAAACCCGGTGGTGTTGATTGGTAAAGATACCCGGATTTCGGGTTACATGCTCGAAGCTGCACTGCAGGCAGGCTTGTGTGCAGCGGGTGTGGATGTGCGGCTGGTGGGGCC
>DZDB01000019.1:10158-21645 GCA_022736605.1 Sideroxydans lithotrophicus | reverse complement strand
ATCAAGCTCTAATTCTTAACGGGCTAAGTGAACACGTTGAGTCATTCCGCATCGCCGCACAAGATGCCGGAGAACCCATGGTTCCTTTCGCCGCTAGCCGACCAGATGCCTTTACACTTGGTGCTTGGCTAGTAGATGGTCAATTGGTTGGAGTGGTCAGCTTTGAGCGGGAGACTCGTGCAAAATTCAGACATAAAGGATTACTTTACCGAATGTATGTGCATGCAGACGCATCTGGCAGGGGAATTGGCAGAAGACTCATCCAGGAAACCATTAAGCGCGCCAGGGAGATCGAAGGTTTGGAGCAAATCAACTTGACGGTTGTCGCGTCTAACTCGAGAGCAAAGAACCTCTATTTCTCAGAAGGCTTTAAATCGTTCGCAATGGAAGAGCGCGGCTTGAAAATGGGTGAAACATATTATGACGAAGAACAGATGGCCTTGCGCTTGTTCAAAGAGTGCGTCCAACAAGGCGCTCCCGCCGACGCCAAAAAGCGGCGCGGCTGAGTTTATTCGTTAGGCACCTCTTTCATGTATCAGCCGCACCCAAGCGAAGAGCTGAACGCGCTGTTTCGGCATCGGCCATATCAGGGAGTTGAGCCGTCGGAAGCCACTTTCCTGTTCATCGGGCTGGACGCCAACTACGACCCAGGACTTGAATCGTCTCCGGCTTTCCGTACCGTGCTGGAATACCACCAAGACGGCGTAGCTTTTTGGCGTCATCACGGTGTGCACCATCCATTTCTCTTACCCGACTACCGTGGAGATGGGCGTCGCTATCACCGAACATTCGCACGCATCGGATTTACTTCCACGCACGCACATCTCGTGTCGTTTGCGGAGTTGCTTCACGTCCCGACCGTTGGGCGGAACGATCTCGCCCCACAAGATTTCGATCCGCAGCACCTCCGTAGGCTCAATGAGGCCATCCTTCATGGGAAGGCAAAGCACATTTTCGTGTCGGCAGGCGTCGCGCGTCTCATGCGGGCAAGCAAAGCGTTTCCATGGCTTCCGAAGGAACCGGGCGCGTCAGGGCCGCTTCGTGTTTTCTACAGCGAGCCGACACGCTCTGTGTACTCCCACTTGCACTTTTCGAACTATGGGAAGTTCCAGCAAAAACTGGAGGAGGAAGCGCTTGCCATTGCAGCTCTCTTGCCCGCAGGTGCCTAACTCTTCCATCGATCGGAGATCAACCGGCAAGCCGGTTGCTCCCGCTCATGTCAAACGCTAGAACGCGATGCATCCCCCAAACTCACTGAAGCGTTCGCCACATTTAACAGGTATGTGAGGTGTAGCCAACATGAAATTCACGCAACTCCCTGTCGGCGCTCAATTTGAATTTAACGGCAAGGCCTACACCAAAACCACGGCGTTGATCGGCAGCGCAACGGATGGTACCGGCCAGCGTGTGATTCCGCGTTATGCCGTACTTAAACCGATTGGTGCGGTGGCGCCGATTGCACCGCCGGTGACGGCGGCCACACTGGATGCGCAGCGCGTGCTGGCGGCGTTTGAACAGGCGCATGCGGCGTATGCGCAGGTGCTCGACGATGCGCGGGTGGTGACGGATTTGCGCGGACAACTGGATGACCGCTTGCAGGCGGTGCGGCAGGGGTTTCTCGACGCGCTGCGTTTGGCGCAGCAGTAAAGCGCTGCGCTGACGTCACACATCCAGCGCACCGCACGGTGCGTATCTGGAGGCAGGAGGATTGCCCATTTTGTTATCTCGTTTTGTGCTCATTTTCACTCTGTTAATTAGCCTGACGGTACACGCTGCCGGTTCCACGGCAGTGGCCTGGCAGCCGTGGTCGGACGTCGTGTTTGACCAGGCCAGACGCGAGCATAAACTGGTCTTGCTCGATCTGGAGGCGGTGTGGTGCCACTGGTGCCATGTGATGGATGCGCAAACCTACGCCAATCCGGCGGTGGGCGCGGCGCTGGGCAGGGATTACATCGCGGTGAAAGTGGATCACGACGCGCGCCCCGATCTGGCCGAGCGTTACCGCGAATATGGCTGGCCGGCGACCATTATTTTTGACGCGCAAGGCCGCGAGCTGGTGAAGCGCGCTGGCTATATCGAGCCGACGGCGATGCTGCGGTTGCTGGCGCGGCTGGTTAAAGACCCGACGCCGGAAGCCGATGACGCGACGCCGATCCGTTACGCCGATTCGCCGCTGCTGGCAGTCAGTACGCGGCAGACGCTGGCGCAACGCTTTATCAGCAGCCATGATTTCAAGCTTGGCGGGCTGACCACCGCGCAGAAATACCTCGACCGCGACAGCGTGGAATATGAATTGCTGCTGGCGCAACGCGGCGACGCGCAGGCAGCGCGCATGGCGCGGCAGGATCTGGACGCAGGTCTGCAACTGATCGACCCGGTGTGGGGCGGGGTGTATCAGTACTCGACCGATGGCGACTGGCAGCACGTGCATTATGAAAAGCTGACTGCAGTGCAGGCCGATTATCTGCGTTTGTACGCGCTGGGTTATGCGCTGTTCCGCGAACCGAAATACCGCAAAGCAGCGCAAGATATCGTGCGTTACATGCAGCGTTTCATGCGCAGCCCGCAAGGCGCGTTTTACACCTCGCAGGACGCGGATTTGATCCCCGGCCAGAAGGCCACCGATTATTTCAAACTGGGCGATGCAGCGCGCCGCGCACGCGGTATTCCCAAGCTCGACACGCACCTGTACGCACGTGAGAACGGCCAGATGGCGGCGGCGCTGGCAACGCTGTACGGCGCGACCGGCGATACCCGCTACCTCGATATGGCGCGTACGGCGGCGGACTGGGCGCTGGCGCATCGCAGCCTGGCGGGCGGCGGTTTCCGCCATGACGCGACCGATGCCGCCGGGCCGTATCTGGGCGACACGCTGGGCATGGCGCGCGGCCTGCTGACGCTCTACAGCGTGACCGGCGAGCGTGGCTGGCTGCAACACGCGACGGCGGCGGGTGATTTCATGGCGCAACGGTTTCAGATTGCCGGGCAGCCAGGCTTTGTCACCGCCGCGCAAACCGGCCGACTCAAGCCGGTGGCGCTGCTCGACGAAAACATGCCGGTGGCACGGTTTTATAACCAGCTGTATCACTACACCGGCCAGGCAAACTATCAGGCGCACGCAGCGCAGGCGATGAAATACCTGGCGACGCCCGCGATTGCGCTGTCGCGGCTGACCGAGGCGGGCATTTTGCAGGCGGCGTTCGAGCTCGCCAATCCACCGACGCACCTGACCATCGTCGGCAAAAAAGACGACCCGCAGGCGCTGGCGCTGTTCAAGACGGCGTTGGCGTTTCCGGCGATTTACCGGCGCGTGGAGTGGTGGGACACGCGCGAGGGTGCGCTGCCGAATGCCGATGTGCGCTATCCGGCGATGCCGCGCGCGGCGGCGTTTGTGTGCGGTGACGGGCGCTGTTCGGTGCCGCTGTACGACAGCGCGGCGCTGACTGAACTGGCCGGGGCGCTGACCGGCAGCCAGCCCAAAGCCCTGCCGTCTATTTCAGCAGGCGGCGGCGGGTAAAGCCGACCGCCAGCCAGTAGCTGACGCCGCCCCAGGCGAGCAGCGCGGCGACGTGGCGGAAGATGTGCGCGGGCACCTCGCCCAATATCAGCGGCCGCACCAGGTCGATGGCGTGCGACAGCGGCAGAAACGCGGCGGCGATCTGGAGAAAATCGGGCAGCCGGTCGACCGGGTAGAACACGCCGCACAGCAGCACCATCGGCGTGATCACCAGCGTGAAGTAGTACATGAAAAAGTCGTAGCTCGGTGACAGTGCGGTCATCACCAGCCCCATCGCCGAGAACGTCAGGCCGATCAGGATCACCACCGGCAGCACCCACAGGCTCAGCAGCCAGCTGGCCTGCAGCCCCAGCGCCCAGATCACCGCCAGAATGGCGACGCCGGATAACAGGCTTTTGGACGCCCCCCAGGTCAATTCTGCCAGCATCACGTCGTCGAGATTGAGCGGCGCATTCAATATGGCATCCCAGGTTTTTTGCACGTGCATGCGCGAAAAGCCCGAGTACAGCACTTCAAAGGTGGCGCTGTTCATGGTCGAGTAGCACACCGTGCCGGCCGCCAGAAAGGTGATGTAGCGCGCGCCGCCGACTTCCGGCATCAGGCTGCCGAGGCCGTAGCCGAAGCCGAGCATGTACAGCATCGGGTCGGCCAGGTTGCCGAGAATGCTCGACAGCGCGAGCTTGCGCCACACCAGAAAGTGGCGTCGCCACACCGGCACGAAGCGCAGCGACAGGCGCGGGCGGGTGAAATCATGCAGGCTCAATCGCGCAGCTCCCGGCCAGTGAATTTGAGGAACACGTCTTCCAGATTGGACGGGCGGTGCAGGTAGCGCAGCGTGTGCTGGGCGCGCAGCTGATCGAGCACGCGGCCACAGTCGCGGGTGTAGCAGAACAGCGTTTCGCCGGTGATCTCAAACCGTTCGCATAGGGTGGTGCCGTATTGTTCGCCCCAGTCGGCGACACGTTCGCCGTAGATTTCCATTACGTCGGGTTCGATTTCGGCGGCGATCATGTCACGCGGGCTGCCGTGCGCAATCGCCGTGCCGTGATCGATGATGACCAGCCGGTCGCACAGCCGTTCGGCTTCTTCCATGAAGTGCGTGGTCAGCAAGATCGTCTTGCCCTGGCTGATGAGGCGGCGCAGCCCTTGCCAGATGACGTGGCGCGCCTGCGGGTCGAGGCCGGTGGTGGGTTCGTCCAGCACGATCAATTCGGGGTCGTTGACCAGCGCGCGTGCCAGCGTCAGGCGCCGTTTCATGCCGCCAGACAGCGTGGTGATGCGCGCGTCAGCTTTGCTGGCCAGCCCGGCAAATTCCAGCAACGCCGGAACGCGCGATTCGATCAGGCTGTCGGCCATGCCGAAATAGCGGCCATAGACCAGCAGGTTTTCGCGCACCGAAAAATCCGGGTCGAGGTTGTCCATTTGCGGCACCACGCCGATGCGCAGGCGGGCTTCACGCCCACGCAGCGGTACCGGCGTGCCGAGGATTTCAATGCTGCCGCCATCCGGCGCAATCAGGCCGAGCAGCATTTTCAGCGTGGTGGTTTTGCCCGCGCCGTTTGGGCCGATCAGGCCGAAGCACTCGCCTGCTTCGATGTCGAGATCAAGGCCGCGCACCACTTCGGTGTCGCCATATTTTTTGCGCAGGTTGCGCGCGCTCAGGAGTGGCATGCTGCCAGCGCTGCCGCTTTGAGTTCGGCCAGTTTGCCGTGGAAAAAATGGCTGGCGCCGGGGATGACTTCAAGCGGTGCAGCGCTGCGCTGCGCCCAGGCCTGCGCAGCGGCCAGCGGCACCAGTTCGTCGGTTTCGCCGTGAATGACGTGCGTGTGCGCTGGCACCGCGCCGAAATTGTACATATTCACCGCCGGGCCGATCAGGATCAGCTTGTCGTGGGCGATGCGTTGCGCGACACGGTGCTGGACGTAGGCACCAAAGGAAAACCCGGCCAGCACAATCGGCAGGCCAGCGGCATATTGGGCGCGCACAAAGGCGATCACCGTGAGCAGGTCGTCGGTTTCGCCGATGCCGTTATCGTAGCTGCCGTCGCTGTCGCCGACGCCGCGAAAATTGGGGCGCACCGCGACATAACCCGCGTCGTGGCAGGTCTGCGCCAGTGTCTGTACCACTTTGTTGTCGAGCGTGCCGCCGTGTAGCGGGTGCGGATGGGCAATGAAGGCCAGGCCACGGCGCTCGGCACCGGGGTCGTTGACCACGGTTTCGATGTTGCCGATGGCGGATTTGATGCGTAAACGGGCGCGCTTCACGTCAGATTTTCAGCCGTTCAACGACTTGCCCGTGTTGCAGATGCTGCTCGATGATTTCATCGACATCGCTCTCGTCGACGTAGGTGTACCAGGTGCCTTCCGGGTACACCACCAGCAGCGGGCCTTCACTGCAGCGGTCCATGCAGCCCGCGCTGTTGATGCGGCACTGGCCTGCACCATTCAGGTTGAGCGACTTGATTTTCTTTTTGGCGTAATCGCGCATCGCCTGGCCGCCCGATGCGCCACAGCATTGCGCGCCGTCGTCACGCTGGTTGGTGCAGAAAAAAACGTGGTGTTTGTAATAACTCATGCGGGGTCGTCCGGTTGCAGTTGCGTGTATTTTTTGGCGTTGCCGCGCGCCTGATCGACTGGATATTTGCGGCCATTGTGCTGCAATTTAGCCTGCGCCGCAGCAAGCAGGTCGATGCCCATCACATCGGCCATGCGAATCAGGTAAATCAGCACATCGCTCATTTCTGCCGCAATTTCCGCCTGCTTGGCGGCGTCGGGCTGCTGGCTTTGCTCGGCGGTGGCCCACTGAAAATGTTCCATCAGTTCGGCGGCCTCGACCGCCAGCGCCATCGCCAGATTTTTTGGGGTGTGGAACGGTTGCCAGTCGCGTGCCTCGGCAAAAGCGCGGATCGCGGACTGGAGCTGGGCAATGGAATCGGTCTGCATGGTGGCTCGGATTAAGCGATAACGCGTAATAGTGTAGCATCCCGACATGGTTGAAATAATCCTGCTTTCGGGTGGCATCGACAGCGTCACGCTGCTCTATCTCAAGCAACGCGAAGGCGCGCAACTGCATGCGCTGTTCGCCGATTACGGCCAGCGTGCGGCAGCCGAGGAGTGGCGCGCGGCGCGCTACCATGCCAACTTGCTGGCGGTGCCGCTGACTCGCCTCGATCTGGCGCAGGTCGGCGAAACCTTCCGCGCCGGGCAGACCCAGCGCCTGCATGTGCCGCTGCCGCATCGCAATCTGGTGGCGCTGGCGCTCGGGCTGAGTTATGCCGCGCAGATCGGCGCACAGCATATTCACCTGGCGCTCAATCGGAATGATGTCACTGCTTATCCCAGCGCTTCCGGGTTATTTTTAGACCGATTCAATGCGATGGCACGCAGTCTGGGTGACTTCGCTGTCGAAACGCCATTGCTGGCGCTGGATAAAACCCAGGTCATACAGCAGGCGCTGGCTTTGGGGTTAGATTTGAGCCTGACTTACAGCTGTCTGCTGGGTTATCCGAAAGCGTGCGGCCATTGCCCGCAATGTGTGCAGCGCAGGGAAGCGTTGCGTGCGGCGGGCGCCTCAGAGTAAGGAATGGTTAAGGCTTGGGGCACCAAGCAAAGACAGAAATGATGGCCTAGGCCATTTGGCCTAGGGCGGCAGTGTCGGCGGCTCGTCGGTTTGATGAAAATGCCGTCAGTAGTGCCAACTTCGTTGCTAAGTCCTTGCGCGAACAAGCCGCATGGATGTTTGGTTCGATTGCACCGTCGTCTTTGGCCTGAAATATGCTTTGTGTATGCTGGATAGGATTCATCGTTGCCCGGCAACTCAAGCTACCGGCTGGATTGCCGATTATGTGCAGATAGAATAGAGTTGTGCGAGTTAAAACCAGTCAATTGATAAGTGGAGGAATTCCGTGAACGCAATCAAACCCCTGATTTCATTCCGGTGGATGTTGTTACTGGCCGTGTTGGCTGGCCTGGCCGGTTGTGCGACCAACACATACCCCCCGGCACCGAAAGTCGATAATTCCAGCGCCTGGAATTACCTGATCGGTCCGGGTGACAGTGTCAACGTGTTTGTCTGGCGAAATCCTGAGGTATCGGGCAATTTTCCGGTACGGCCTGACGGCAAAATGACCATGTCGTTGGTCGAGGACATGCCGGCCAGCGGCAAAACGCCGAGCCAATTGGCACGCGACCTTGAAAAAGCCCTGTCTAAATACATACAGGAGCCCATCGTTACGGTGGTGGTAGCGGGTGGTGTAGGGCCATTCAGCCAGCAGATTCGCGTCATCGGTCAGGCAGCCAAACCGCAGGCGCTCAATTATCGTGAGGGCATGAGTCTGGTCGATTTGATGATCGCGGTTGGCGGTATTACCGATTTTGCAGCGGGTAACAAGGCTTACATTCTGCGCATTGTGGATGGCAAGCAAGTGCGGCTGGGCGTGCGTCTGGAAGACCTGCTACAGGGCGGCGATATCAGCGCAAACGTGCCGATGCGGCCGGGTGATGTGCTGGTGGTGCCGGAAAGCTTCTTCTAATCATAATTTTCAGTCGCCAAGTACGTCTGGAAAAGGGCAGGTAAAACATGGATGAGTTACTAAACCAGTTGATGGGCTATGTGCGTGCGACCTGGCACCGCCGCTGGTACATCATTATCGTCGCCTGGGTGGTATCGATCGCCGGCTGGGTGTGGATCTATACCTTGCCCAGCCGCTTCGAAGCGTCGGCGCGGGTGTATGTCGACACCCAGACGCTGCTCAAGCCGCTGTTGACCGGCCTGACCGTTGAGCCCAACGTCGACCAGCAGATCAGGCTGATGACGCGTACCCTGGTAAGCCGCCCGAATCTGGAAAAAGTGGCGCGCATGACCGACATGGACATCAAAGCTAAAACGCCGCAGCAGACCGAGGCGATGCTGGATGGCCTGGCGGATCAGATCAAGCTGGAAGCGTCTAATACAGGCACCAATCTGTATACCATTGCGTATCAGAATGAACACCCTGAAGTGGCCAAGCGCGTCGTGCAGGCGTTGTTGACGATTTTTGTGGAAAGTAGCCTGGGCAAAACCCGCAAGGATATCGCCTCATCGCAAAAATTCATCGACGACCAGCTCAAGGTCAACGAGCAAAAACTGACCGAAACTGAAAACGCCATCAAGGATTTCAAGCTCAAGCACATGGGTCTGATGCCGGGTCAGGGGGGCGATTATTTCAGCAAAATGTCTGAAACCGCTTCGGCCTTGCGTCAGGCACAGCTGGATTTGCGCGAAGCGACCAGTCGGCGTGACCAGCTCAAGCGCCAGTTGTCTGATGAAGAGCCAGAAATTGCGGCGGGTGCAGCGGTGAGCCAGGTTAATCCGGAGCTGGATGCGCGGATTGCCGCGCTGCAACAAAATCTCGATACCCTGCGTTTGACCTATACCGAATTGCACCCGGATATCGTTTCGACCAAACGTTTGATCCAGCAGCTGGAGGATCAGAAGAAGCAGGAAATGAAGACTGCCAAGACCACCGGCAGCGGGCGTTCGCAAAACCCGGTGTATCAGCAATTGACCATTGCGATTGCCGAAGCGGATGCCACGGCGGCCTCGCTGGCGTCGCGCGTCAACGATTTTCAGACGCGTTATAACTCGCTGAAAAGCACGGTCGACAGCACGCCTGAAGTGGAAGCTGAATACACCCAGCTGACCCGCGATTACGAAGTCTACAAGCAGAATTATGCGGCTATGCTGCAGCGCAGCGAGACGGCTAATCTGTCGGGTGAGGTGGAAAGCAAGACTGATGTGGTGGATTTTCGCGTGATTGACCCACCGCGCGTGCCGCTGAAACCGTCCTGGCCGAATCGTCCTTTGCTGATCTCGCTGGCACCGCTAGCCGGGATTGTGGCTGGCATCGCGGTGGCTTTCCTTGTCAGCCAGCTGCGCCGCACCGTGACCGACCGCCGTGTGTTGCGTGAACTGACCGGCCTGCCCTTGCTGGGTTCGGTGACACGCATCGAAACCGACGCAGTCAAGATCAAAAAACGTAAGGGCCTGATTGCATATGGCTTGTCATTTTTAAGCCTGATCGGCGCTTACGGCATTCTGCTTGGTTTGCAGATGTTCGTGGCGCGCTGAGCCGCAGGAGATAGACAATGAGCATCATTGAAAAAGCAGCCAACAAACTGGTATCGACCGAGCCAGTATCGGGACAGCCAGATAGCCCAGCTGCACCCGCGATCGAAAAGACCGCCAATCGCATAGAAGCAGCGATGCAGCGTGAGCGTCTACAGCCAGAGCCGCGAGAGCCGCAGCCTGCTGCAAGCGCACGTCCTGACGTTGATGGCGTGTCATCGATGCAGGTCGAGATTGACTTGAAGCGACTGGCACACATGGGCGGCATCACGCCTGACTCCGAGCGCAGCCAGATTGCGGAGGAATTTCGCCTGATTAAACGGCCGTTGCTCGCCAATGCATTCGGGCAGGGTGGCTCGGCAGTAAAAAATGGCAATCTGATCATGGTCACCAGTTCCTTGCCCGGCGAGGGCAAGTCATTTTGCTCCATCAACCTGGCGATCAGCATTGCCTCAGAAATGGAACGCACCGTGCTGCTGGTCGACGCCGACATCGCGCGCCCGCGCTTGCCAGAATATCTGGGTGTGCGCATGGGCAAGGGCTTGCTCGACGTGTTGCGCGACGAGTCGCTGGCGCTGTCTGACGTCATGTTGCGTACCAATATTCCGAAACTGTCATTGTTGCCCGCTGGACGCTCGGATCGGCACGGTACCGAGCTGCTCGCCAGCTCGGCCATGACGCGCCTCATCAGCGACCTCGCCAACCGCTACCCCGATCGCGTCATCATTTTTGATTCGCCACCGCTACTGTCGACCAGTGAAGCCAGTGTGCTGGCGACCCACATGGGGCAGATCGTGATGGTGGTGGAAGCGGAGCGGACTTCGCAGGAAGCCCTCAAGGAGGCGCTCAGCCAGATTGAGTCGTGCGAAGTCATCGGCATGGTGCTGAACAAGGCCACTGCGCTGCTCGGCAACGATAATTACTATGGCTACTATGGTTCCTATGGTAAATAAATCGTGGTGCACGATTTCGCGCTTGCGCATCAGCGTGCTGGCGCAGGCGCTTGTGCTGGCTGGCATGGTGCAACCGGTGCTGGCGGCTGACTGGACCATCACGCCGAAACTGACTGCCAGTGAGCGCTACACTGACAACGTCAATCTGGCACCGGCGGGTTCGCCCAATAAAAAAAATGATTTCATCACCGAGATCCGCCCTGGCGTCAGTCTCTATAAAAATGGCCGACGCCTGAAGGTCAACCTCAACTACAGCCTGCAGTCGCTGACCTATCTCAATACTACACAGAACAACGCTCTGAATCATCAGCTCAACGGCGTGGCCAACGCCGAACTGATGGAAGACTTCCTGTTTCTGGATTTACGTTCCGCGATCTATCAGCAAAATATCAATGCGCTGGCGCCGATTGGTCTGGGCAATACCAATGCCACCAGCAATCTCACCACGGTCGGCACCTATAGCATCAGCCCCTACATCCGCAAGCGTTTCGGCACGTTTGCCGACCTGAATTACCGGCTCAGTCAGAGCGGCGTGTATTACGATACGCAGGGTATCAATAACAGCACCGTGCAAAATGTACTGGGCAGCCTGGCTAGCGGCAGCCGCTTTAATGACGTATTTTGGGGGCTGAATTACAGCTATACGAACAATAAAAATTCCGTTACTGCCAATACCGAATTTGAAAAAGGCTCGGCAACGGTGGGTACGGCGATAACCCGTAAACTGCGTGTCAATGCGACCGGTGGCATCGAGCGCAATAACTTTATCAGTCTGAGTAACAATAAAGTCGATGGGCCGTTCTGGAACGTTGGTTTCGACTGGGCGCCGACCATTCGCACCCAGATCGGCGCGACTGTCGGGCAGCGCTTTTTTGGCAATACCTATTCATTTAATCTGACCGAGCGCACGCG
>DZDB01000019.1:0-10058 GCA_022736605.1 Sideroxydans lithotrophicus | reverse complement strand
CTCAACGCCAAGCCGTTCCAGTTAAGTCCCGATCCGCGCTTTTTCTTTGGCAGCAAGGGCCACAAGCGTGCCATGGCCTACCTCGATTATGGCCTGTCGCTGGGCGAGGGCTTTATCGTCATTACTGGCGAAGTTGGCGCGGGCAAGACCACGCTGGTGCGCAATCTGTTCAAGCAGCTTGAATCGGAAAACATTGTTGCTGCGCAACTGGTCAGCACGCAGCTGGATGCGGACGATACCCTGCGCAGTGTGGCTGCATCATTTGGCCTGGAGCACGAGGGCATCAGCAAATCCGCCGTGCTGAAAAACCTGGAAACCTTTTTGCAGGCCGCCACCAGCCAGGGCAAGCGGGCGTTGCTGGTGGTGGACGAGGCGCAGAACCTGTCGCCGCGCGCGGTGGAAGAGCTGCGTATGCTGTCGAACTTCCAGAGCAAGGATCGCTCGCTGATCCAGAGTTTCCTGCTCGGTCAGCCGGAATTCCGCAACATCCTGCAAAGTGCCGACATGCAGCAGCTGCGCCAGCGCGTGATTGCTTCGTACCATCTCGGGCCGCTGGACGCCATCGAAACCCGCGCCTACATCGAACATCGCCTGCGCACCGTCGGCTGGCAGGGCGTGCCATCGTTCAGTGACGATGCATTTGAAAGCATTTATCAGTTCACCGGTGGCATTCCGCGCCGGGTGAATACCTTTTGTGACCGGCTGATGTTGTATGGTTTTCTTGAGGAAAAAAGTGCTTTCGATGCCGCCGCAGTTAAAGAGGTGGTGGACGATTTGCGCCATGAAGTTGCGCATCAGGACACGCCGGGTGGCGTCATGTTACGCAACAGTGGCACCGCTGCGGGTACAGCAAACGGCGCGTCTGACACGTTGCCACAACTGACCGAGCGAATCGAGCAGATCGAACGTTCACTCAACCGCATGCTGCCCATCGTGCGCAAAATCCTGTTCATGGTGTCCGACAAGCCCGCCGCCACCGACGCGGCTGTGCCGGATAGCAAGACATAAACGGTAAATCAGCATGACCGATATTCTGTGCATCGTGGGCGCGCGTCCCAATTTCATGAAAATCGCGCCGGTAATGAAGGCGTTTGTCGCAGCGGGCATCAGTGCCAAACTGGTGCACACCGGCCAGCACTACGACGCGGCGATGAACGACCAGTTTTTTGCCGATCTGGGTATCCCGCATCCGGACATCAACCTTGAAGTTGGCTCCGGCAGCCATGCGGTGCAGACCGCTGAAATCATGCGCCGCTTCGAGCCGGTGTTGCTGGCCGAGCAGCCTGCTGCGATTCTGGTGGTGGGCGACGTCAATTCCACCATCGCCTGCGCCCTGGTCGCATCCAAGCTCGGTGTTGCGGTGGTTCACGTTGAAGCCGGGCTGCGCAGCTATGACCGCGCCATGCCGGAAGAGATCAATCGCGTGCTCACTGACCAGATTTCCGATCTGCTGTTCATCACCGAAAAAGATGCCGCGCACAATCTGGCGCGTGAAGGCATCGACGCCCAGCGCGTGCATTTTGTCGGCAACGTGATGATCGACACGCTGCACCACAATCTGGCCCATGCGGTGCCCGCCAGCACCACGCTGGGCAGCACGGCTGATTATGGCGTGCTGACGCTGCACCGCCCGTCCAACGTCGACGACCGCGATACGCTGGCTGGACTGCTGGAAACCGTGGCGATGCTCGCTGCCGACTTGCCGATAGCGTTTCCGCTACACCCGCGTACCCGTGCCAGCATCGAGCGCCACGGCTTGCAGGCGTGGCTGGAAAAACCCGGTATCCGGGTGCTGCCGCCGCTGGGGTATCTGGAAATGCTTGGGTTGATGAAAGATGCGCGCATCGTGCTGACCGACTCGGGCGGCATTCAGGAAGAAACCACCGCGCTGGGTGTGCCGTGCCTGACGCTGCGCGAGAATACCGAACGCCCGGCGACGGTTGATGAAGGCACCAATACCATCGTCGGCACCGAGCGTAAAAAAATTCTCGCTGCAGCCGAAGACATCCTCAACGGCGGCGGCAAGGCCGGGCGCATCCCTGAATACTGGGATGGGCGTGCGGCGGTGCGTATTGCCGCCATCCTGTTGCAGTGGCTGGACGGGCGTCATCACGCTGTCGCATAAGGAGGCCACCATGCGTAATGCCATGACCATCGACGTTGAAGATTATTTTCAGGTGTCGGCATTCGCGCCGCACATCGCCCGCGACAGCTGGGACAGCCAGCCATGCCGCATCGAGCGCAATATCGAGCGTATCCTCGCGCTGCTTGCTGCGCACGACACCCACGCCACTTTCTTTACCCTGGGCTGGATTGCCGAGCGCTACCCACAACTGGTGCGCGCAATTGTCGCCCAGGGCCATGAGCTTGCCAGCCACGGCTACGGCCACCAGCGCGCGTCGGATCTCAGCCGTGAACAGTTCCACGACGACATCACCCGCGCCAAAGGCTTGCTCGAAGACATCGGCGGCGTCGCCGTTCGCGGCTACCGCGCGCCGAGTTTTTCCATTGGCAGCCGCAACCTGTGGGCGCTGGATACGCTGCGCGATGCCGGGCACATCTACAGTTCGAGCATTTATCCGATTGCGCATGATCATTACGGCATGCCGGAGGCACCACGCTTTGCGTTTCATCCACTGAACGACGCGATGCTGGAATTTCCGCCCAGTACAGTACAACTGTTTGGCCGTAACCTGCCGGCTGCGGGTGGTGGTTATTTTCGTTTGATGCCGTACGCGTTGTCGCGCTGGCTGATGCGGCGTGTCAACCAGGCCGACGGCCAGCCCTGCATGTTCTATTTTCATCCATGGGAGCTCGACCCGGAGCAGCCGCGCCAGGTCGGCATCAGCGCCAAAACGCGCTTCCGCCATTACGTTAACCTGAATCGCATGGAAGGGCGCATTGCCCACTTGCTGCGCGATTTTGAATGGGGTCGGGTGGATCAGGTATTTTTGAAAGATGCGGCATGAACGCACGGGTCAACCAACAGCTTTGCAGCGTCAGGCCGATGCAGGACAGCGATGCAGCCGCGTGGGATGCGTTTGTGCAGACCTGCCCCGAGGCGACGTTTTTCCACCGCGCGGGCTGGCGCGAGGTCATCACCCGCGCGTTCGGTCATCGTACGCATTTTTTGCTGGCCGAGGCCGACGGCGTAATCCAGGGTGTATTGCCACTGGCCGAAATCAACAGCCGGCTGTTTGGCCATTCTCTGGCGGCACTGCCATTTTGCGTTTACGGCGGCCCGGCGGCCAGCACCGAGGCGGCGCGTTATGCGCTCGATCAGGCAGCGCAGAAACTGGCTGCCGAGTTGCGCGTTGATCACCTTGAATACCGCAACCTACAGCCGTTTCACAGTGACTGGGCGGGCAAGGATTTGTACGTCACGTTCCGCAAGGCGATCGACCCGGAAGTCGAGCGCAATCTGAATGCCATCCCGCGCAAGCAGCGTGCGATGGTGCGCAAAGGCATCAAGGCCGGGCTGGTGAGCAGTGTCGATAGCGACACTGCCCGGTTTTTTCACGCCTATTCCAGCAGCGTGCACCGGCTTGGTACGCCGGTGTTTTCGCGCAAGTATTTTCGGCTGCTCAAGGAGGTCTTCGGTGCTGACTGTGAAATTCTCACCATCACATTGGACGAGCGTGTGATCAGCAGTGTGATGAATTTTTACTTCCGCGACGAAGTGCTGCCTTATTACGGCGGGGGCACGCCCGAGGCGCGCGCCGTTGCAGCCAACGATTTCATGTATTGGGAAGTGATGCGCCGTGCCTGCGAAAAAGGCTGCCGACTATTCGATTTTGGCCGTAGCAAGGTCGGTACCGGTTCGCACGATTTCAAGAAAAACTGGGGCTTTGAGCCGCAGCCGCTGCATTACGAATACCATCTGGTACGCGCGCAACAAGTGCCCGACCACAATCCGCTCAACCCGAAATACCGGCTGTTTATCAAGGCCTGGCAGCGTATGCCGCTGGCACTGGCGAATGTGATCGGTCCGCATATCGTTAAAAACCTGGGTTAGCCATGGAGGAATTGTTGTTCCTGGCGCACCGCATTCCTTATCCACCCAACAAGGGTGACAAAATCCGCTCGTACCATCTGCTCAAACACCTGACGCAGCGTTATCGCGTGCATCTGGGCTGTTTTGTCGACGACGCCGATGACTGGCAGCACACTGAACGCCTGCGCGCATTGTGTGGCGAAACTTATTTTGCCGCGCTGCATCCGCGCCGCGCCAAACTCAAGAGTTTGACCGGGCTGCTGCACGGTGCGCCATTGAGCTTGCCCTACTACGCCCACGCGGGCATGCAGCGCTGGGTTACGCAAACGCTGGCATCGCGCCGCGTCAGCAAGGTGCTGGTGTTTTCGGCGGTGATGGGGCAATTTGTGCCGGTTGCCAGCGGCTTGCACAGCGTGGTGGATTTTGTCGATGTCGATTCCGACAAGTGGACGCAGTATGCGCACAGCAAAGCGTGGCCGCTGTCCTGGCTGTATCGCCGCGAAGGCCGAACCCTGCTGGCGTGGGAACGTAAACTGGCCGCGCGTTGCGACGCCGCGCTATTTGTATCCGAAGCAGAGGCGCGCCATTTTGCCCAGTTGGCACCCGAATCCGTCGCACGCGTGAACTGGTTCAACAACGGTGTCGACTTTGATTATTTTTCACCGGCCCGTGATTGTCCCAATCCATACCCTGCGACCAGTATGCCGCTGGTATTTACCGGCGCGATGGACTACTGGCCGAATATCGACGCCGTGGTGTGGTTTGCGCAGACCATTTTGCCGGCGTTACGTGCGCGCTACGCCAACGTCGAGTTTGTGATTGTCGGTGGCCGACCAGCGCAGGCGGTGCGCGATCTGGCGCGCCTGCCGGGCGTGACCGTGACTGGCCGGGTCGACGACGTGCGACCGTGGCTGCAGCATGCGCGGCTTGCCGTTGCGCCGCTGCGGATTGCGCGCGGGGTGCAGAATAAAGTGCTCGAAGCGATGGCGATGGCGTTGCCGGTGGTGGCCAGCCCGCACGCGCTGGAAGGCATCCAGGCGCACCCTGGTCAGGACGTGCTGATGGCCGATGGCACACAAAACTTCATCGCCGCCATTGGCGCCGTACTCGACGGGCAGCACGCTGGCATCGGGACTGCGGCGCGCAATGCCATGCTCGGCCACTATGCCTGGGACGAAAACTTGCGTCGCGTTGACGCGCTGCTTGATCGCCCTGCCAAAGCCACGCCTACCCTCACAGCCAAAATCGTATCTCTCGCGGAGCACCGACCATGAGCGCCACCTTGCAATCCCCCATTACAGCCCCCGCCGTACACGGCTGGCAGGCAGCCAGTTTGATCACAGCGGTGACGGTGGTCGTGTTGCTGCTGATTTTCTTTTCCACTGCGGCTTCGACGGTGGAAATATGGGATCGCTCAGAAACTTTTGCGCACGGTTACCTGATTTTTCCGATCAGTATCTGGCTGATCTGGCGGCGTCGGAGTGAACTGGCGAAACTTGCCTTTCGACCTGACTGGCGCGGGCTTGGTCCGCTTTTTGTGTTGTCATTTGGCTGGTTGTTCGCACACAGTGGCGGCGTCCTGGTGGGCGAACAGCTGATGCTGGTGGCAATGATCCCGGTAGCGGTATGGACGCTGCTTGGTTTATCGGTCGTGCGTGCCATGGCGTTTCCGCTGGGCTATTTGCTGCTGGCGGTACCAATGGGCGAAGCGCTGATTCCGCACATGATGGATTTCACTGCCAATTTTACCGTCAAGGCATTGCAGCTGACGGGTATCCCGGTGTATCAGGAAGGCACGTTTTTCACCATTCCCAGTGGCGACTGGTCGGTGGTGGAAGGCTGCAGCGGTCTGCGTTATCTGATTGCCTCATTTACCCTGGGCGTCCTGTACGCGTATCTCACCTATCGCAGCATCACGCGGCGGATTATTTTTTCGCTGGCTGCAATCGTGGTGCCGGTATTCGCCAACGGCATGCGGGCTTACATGATCGTGATGATTGCCGATCTGTCGGACATGAAGCTGGCGCTCGGTGTTGATCACCTGATTTATGGCTGGATCTGGTTTGGCGTGGTGATGCTGGCGATGTTCTGGGTCGGTGGCTACTGGCGGCAGGATCTGGCTGAATTGACCGTTACGCCCGCCGCCCAGGGAACGCCTCAGACGCCTGCGGGCAGGGTATTGCTGGCAGCCGTGCTGGTGTTGCTGGTGGCATTGACCGGCCCGGCTTATGCCGCCTGGCTGGCGGCGCGTGCGCCCGCGCCGGGCGCAATGCAGTTGTCAGCGCCTGTTGCGACAAATGGCTGGGTGGCCGAGCGCGCGCCATTTACCGACTGGCAGCCCCATTATGTCGGACCGGATCGCCGGATTGCTGCGTATTACAGCAAGAATGGCCAGCAGGTCATGTTGTATCTGGCGTACTACGGTACCCAGCGGCAGGGATCGGAACTCATTACCAGCCAGAATTACATGATCAAGCAGAAACATCCACGCTGGTCCAACATAGCCGAAATAAACGTCATCCCGGATGCCGCTGGCCTGCCACCACGCGTCATCCAAACCCGTTTGCGTGCGCCGGATCAGCGCCTGCTGGTATGGCGGTGGGATCAGCTTGATGGCCGCGACATGACCAATGATTACCTGTCCAAGCTGCTGCTGGCCAAGGAAAGGCTGCTTGACCAGCCCGACGACGGTGCCGCTATCGTCGTAGCAACGCCCCATCATGACAGTCCTGAAACGGCACAACCGGTATTACGCGAGTTCATCCAGGACATGCGCGGCAGTATCGCAGCCAGCCTGGCCAAAGCGGCGCAGCCTTGAGTGCACGTGGTGTACCCCTGATCGTGCACGTGGTACACCACTTCGCGGTAGGCGGCATGGAAAACGGCATGGTGAATATCCTCAACCGCCTGCCTGCTTACAAGTACCGCCATGCGGTGGTGTGCCTGACTGATTTCACCGATTACCACCAGCGCATCGTGGCGCAATCCGTGCCGTTCTATGCGCTGCACAAACAGCCCGGTCGTGACCTGTCGATTTATCCGAAGCTGTGGCGCGCATTGCGTGACTTGCGCCCGGCGCTGGTGCACACACGCAACCTGTCGGCGCTGGAAGGCCAGTTTGTCGCCGCCGCCGCCGGGGTGCGCCGCCGCGTGCATGGCGAACACGGCCGTGACGTGTTTGATCTGGACGGCAGCAACCGCAAATACAACCTGCTGCGGCGCGCCGCGCGGCCACTGGTCGGGCACTACATCAGTGTCAGCCGCGACCTGGAAGGCTGGCTGAAAACCACAGTGGGTGTGCCCGCCAGCCGCATCACGCAGATTTACAGCGGGGTCGACAGCGTGCGCTTTCAGCCACGCGCCGGGCAGCGATCCGGCTTGCCTGCGGGCTTCGCGCCAGACGACGCGGTGGTGTTCGGCAGCGTCGGACGGATGGCCGAAGTGAAGGATTATCCGACGCTGGTGCGCGCATTTTTGCGCCTGCTCGAATTGCAGCCTGCGGCGCGCCAGCGTGCGCGGCTGGTGATAGTGGGTGAGGGCGTGGCGCGCGCGCCGTGTCTGGCGCTGTTAAAACAGGCGGGTGCCGAGGCGCTGGCGTGGCTGCCGGGTGAGCGCCATGATATTGCCGAGCTGATGCGCGCGCTGGATGTGTTTGTGCTGCCGTCGCTGGGCGAGGGTATCTCGAACACCATTCTCGAAGCGCAGGCCAGTGGCCTGCCGGTGGTTGCGACGGCGGTCGGTGGCAACGTCGAACTGGTGCAGCCCGGCAGCAACGGCGCGCTGGTTGGCGTCGGCGATGTCGAGGCGATGGCACAGGCCTTGCTAAAGTATTTCAACGACGCGTCCATGACGGCGCGCCAGGGTCAGGCTGCACGCGAGCTGATAGAGCGCAAATTCAGTCTGGATGCCATGACGCAGGCGTATGAGCGGGTTTACGACCAGGTGTTGGGCAGCCAAGAATAATGACGAACCGTCCAACAGGGCGGCGAGATTAAGGACACAACAAGATGTGCGGAATTGCTGGCATTTTTGACCTGACGGGCACGCGCGCCATCGACCGCGATCTGCTGTCACGCATCAACGACATCCAGTCACATCGCGGCCCGGATGAGGCGGGTCTGCACCTGGAACCCGGCGTCGGCCTGGGGCATCGGCGGCTGTCGATCATCGACATCGCCAGTGGCCAGCAGCCGCTGTTCAACGAGGACCACAGTGTGGTGGTGGTATTCAACGGCGAAATCTACAACTTCGTCGAGCTGATTCCCGAGCTGCAACGCCTTGGCCATACTTTTCGCACGCGTTCCGATACCGAGGTCATCGTGCACGCCTGGGAGCAATGGGGCGAGGCCTGTGTGCAGCATTTTCGTGGCATGTTCGCGTTTGCGCTGTGGGATCGCAATCAGCAGGTGTTTTTCCTCGCGCGCGACCGGCTCGGCATCAAGCCGCTGTATTACGCACTGCTTGACGACGGCCAGTTTGTGTTCGGTTCCGAGCTCAAGACACTGACTGCACACCCGGCGTTCAAGCGTGATCTGGATCCGTTTGCCATCGAAGATTATTTTGGCTACGGCTATGTGCCCGAGCCACGCACCATTTACCGTCAGGCGCTGAAGCTGTCGCCTGGCCATACGTTGACCTTGCAACGCGGCAAGGCGCTGCCCGAACCGTGCGAATACTGGGACGTGCCATTCAAACCGCACGCGCCGATGAGCGAGCAGGCTGCCGCCGACGAGACCATTGCGCGGCTGCGCGAAGCGGTCAAAATCCGCATGGTGGCGGAAGTGCCGCTGGGCGCATTTTTGTCTGGCGGGGTGGATTCCTCCGCCGTGGTGGCGATGATGGCGGGCTTATCCGACCAGCCGGTAAACACCTGTTCGATCTCGTTCGGCGACCCCAAATACAATGAAGCCGACTACGCCCGGCAAGTTGCCACGCGCTACCAGACCGCGCACCGCGTCGGCCAGGTCGAAGCCGACGATTTTGCGCTGATCGACGAACTCGCGCATCTGTACGACGAACCCTACGCCGACAGCTCGGCCATGCCCACGTATCGCGTGTGCCAGCTGGCGCGTCAGAACGTGACGGTGGCGCTGTCGGGCGACGGGGGCGATGAAAATTTTGCCGGTTACCGGCGCTACCGCTGGCACAGTTACGAAGAAAAAATGCGCAGTGCGCTGCCGCTCGGCATCCGTCGCCCGCTGTTCGGCGCGCTCGGGCGCAGCTATCCCAAAGCCGACTGGGCGCCGAAAGTGCTGCGCGCCAAAACCACTTTCGAAGCGATGGCGCGCGACAGCGTGGAAGGCTATTTTCACGGCGTGTCGGTGTGCAGCAATGCGTTGCGCAGCCAGCTGTTTTCGCCTGAACTGAAACGTCAGCTGCAAGGCTATTCGGCGGTGGAGGTGATGCGCCGCCATGACGCCAACAATCCCGCTACCGACGCCGTGTCGCGGGTGCAATATCTGGACATGAAAACCTATCTGCCGGGCGACATCCTCACCAAGGTTGACCGCGCCAGCATGGCGCACGCGCTCGAAGTACGCGTGCCGCTGCTCGACCATCAGCTGGTGGAATGGGTGTCCGGCCTGCCGGTCGGCATGAAACTCAAGGGTAGCGAAGGCAAGCACATCCTCAAAACCGCGCTGCAACCGTATTTGCCAGACGACATCCTGTACCGCAAGAAAATGGGCTTTTCGATTCCGTTGTCGGAGTGGTTTCGCGGTCCGCTGCTGCAACGCCTGCGTGCCGCCGTGCTGTCGCCGCGCCTGCTCGACACTGGGCTGTTCAACGCCGCATTCCTGCGCGAAATGGTCGATCAGCACGCCAGTGGCCGGCGCGATTATGGTGCGGTACTGTGGTCCGTGTTGATGTTCGAAGCGTTTTTACGCAACGCCGAGCAGCAGCTTGAAGTCGTCGCTGTGCCTGCCGCTGCGCACGGAGGCTAGATGAATTCACTCGATCTTATCGGCAACCTGGCACGTCCTTTCCGCGATCTCAGTGATGCGGATCTGGCGTGCCTGAATTTCTGGCTGATCTGCCGCAAACCCACGCGAAACCCATGAAAATT
>DZDB01000018.1:15305-22048 GCA_022736605.1 Sideroxydans lithotrophicus | reverse complement strand
CAGCCGTGTCCGGAAGGCGGCGGACGGATTGTTGACCGGATTCGCGCCGGCATGCTGCTGTTCGCAGAGAGTATGGAGGAGGTCGGCGACCCCTACAGCCTGGCCGGATTCGCGTCGAAATACCGCGACAACGTCAGCTATTACAGCATTAAGGGTTTCGATGACCGCCTCACACCGCACGTGCGCGCGGTGCTGGGCGGGCTGTCCGGGCGGCTCGCCACGCGCATGGGCGCCGCCATCCGCCATGCCGTGACCGGCTTTGATCTGGCACCGTCGCAGCGGCGTTTGCTGCTGATCCTGTCGGATGGCCGCCCAGCCGATTATGATGATGGCGGCGACGAGCGTTATCTGCACGAAGACACGCGCATGGCGGTGAAAGAGGCGGTGGATGCCGGCGTGCATCCGTTCTGCATTACGCTCGACGCCAGCGGCAGCCAGTATCTGCCGCAGATATTCGGCGCCGGGCATTTTCTGGTGCTGGACCATATCGATGACTTGCCGAAAAAGTTGCCGGAAGTCTATCTGCGGTTGCGCAAATGAGCTGTTTGCCGACACGCAAAGCCAGCTTCATCGGCGGCGCGAAATATCGCCGCAAAACCTATGGCAGCAATCATCCGCTTGCCATCCCACGGGTGTCGCTGACACATGAACTGATACAAACTTATGGCGCACTGAGCGACGCGGAATTCATGGACGCGCGCAAGGCGGCGGATTTCGAGCTGGAATGGTTTCATACGCCGGATTATGTGTCGGCGTTCAAGCGTGCCGAGGCACTGGGACGGGTGAGCAATCCGGTGCGCCAGCGGCATAAGCTCGGCACGCTGGAAAACCCCTATTTTGAGCAGTTCTTTACCGTGCCTGCCACCGCGACCGGCGCCAGCATCCAGGCCGCAGAAGTGGTGATCGGCGGGCGCATCGGTTTTAATCCGGCGGGTGGCATGCACCATGCGCGCCCCGATCAGGCGCTCGGTTTCTGCTATTTCAATGATCCAGTGCTGGGCATCATGCGGCTGCGCCGCGAAGGCTGGCGCGTGTTGTATGTGGACATCGACGCGCACCACGGCGACGGCGTGGAAGCCGCTTTCATCGACGACCCGGACGTATTCACGCTGTCGCTGCACATGGATACCGGCTACGCCTATCCCTTTACTGGCGGTCGGCTGGAAGACGCAGGCACGCCACAATCCGGTCATACCTGCCTGAACGTGCCGCTGCCGAAGGACACGCACGACGCCGAATATCAGCTGCTGTTCAACGCAGTCTGGCAGCCTTTGCTGGCTAAATTCCGCCCCGACGCGGTGGTGCTGCAGGCCGGTACCGACATGATTTTTGCCGACCCGCTGGGCAAGCTCGGTTTGTCCACGCAGTGTTTTCTGCGCACCGCACAGACCATACTCGACACCAGCCCGACCCATGCCGACGGCACGCCGCGCTTGCTGGTGACGGGCGGTGGCGGCTATCATCCGCTGGTACTGGCGCGCGCCTGGACCGGCCTGTGGGCGTTGCTGTCGGGGCGTGAATTGCCCGATGCGTTGCCTGCCGCCGGTGCCGAATTGTTGCGCAGCGTGGGCTGGGATATGGACGAGGATGAAGCGCATTTTGCACAGCTATTCATCTCGCGCCTTGACCAGATCGAAACACACGACGTGCGCACGGAAATTCATCGCCTGATTGATCAGATACCCCAGCATCCTTACTTCAGAAAACCATGACGACAGACCTCATTCCCGGCCACTGCACGATGATGGCCAGCAAGCAATATGCGACCAGTTTTGGCAAGGACTGCGCCGAAGGCCATTACAGTGACTTTCTTAACGTGCATCTGCGGCTGTCGTCGATTGGCATTGGCACGTTTCCCGGTGCGCCTGTCGATGAAGTGGATGCGCAGTACGCCGACATCATCGAGCGTGCGCTGTTGAACGGCATCAACGTTGTCGATACCGGCACGCATTACCGCTATGCGCGTTCGCCGTCGGCGGTTGGTGCGGGTCTGCGCAAGGCGATGGCGGCTGGCGTCAAGCGCGAGCAGCTGTTTCTGGTATCGAAAGGCGGCTTTCTGAGTTTTCGCGATGGGCCACCTGCGGATTTGCAGGCGTGGTTCAAAAGTGAAGTGGTGGACAAGGGCTTGGGGCGGGTGGAAGACCTGACCCAGGCGCATTGCATCAGCCCGGAATACATTGCGTTTCAGCTGGAGTTGTCGCGCCAGTTGATGGGCGTGGAAACGCTGGATGCGTTTCTGATCGACCAGCCCGAGGTACATATTCCGGCCATCGGCAAGGATCAGCTCAACCGCAAGCTGGAAAAAGCCTTCATGGTGCTGGAGCAGGCGGTGAAGGACAAGAAGCTGCGCTACTACGGCATTTCGACCTTCAACGGCTTCCGCGCCGAGACCGATGCGCCGGTGTTTCAGTCAATTACCTCGATGCAGGGCCACGCTGAAAAAGCCGCGCGTGCAGTGTGGAAAGACGATCAGGCCAAGCACCAGTTCAAGGTGGTGCAAATGCCGTTCAACCAGGTGATGCAGGAAGGTTTCACGCGCTTCAGCCAGACCACCGGGCAGGGGAATATCGGCTCGACCATTCAGGCGGCGCACCAACTGGGCGTGTATCTGATGGCCAGTCATACGCTGTTCAAAGGCCATCTGGCGGGGCAGGCGATGGATGCGGTGGTGCAGGCGATGCCACTGCTGGCGAATCATGCGCAGCGCGCGATTCAGTTCAACCGCTCAACGCCGGGCGTGGGCACCACGCTGGTCGGTATCAGCACGCCGTCGCACCTGGACGATGTGCTGGCGGTAGCGAAGCAGCCGCCGCTGGAGAAAACCGCGTATCTGAAGATGTATCAGCGCACCGAGCAGGATTAGCCAGCTTAAACGTGCTCGACTGAGCCGATGACGCGCCGGAAGCGCAGCTGGATCGCCAGCATGGACAGGCTGATGAAGCTGCCGAAGGCGATGATGATCCAGTTCAGCGGCCAGCCGGCGTGGTCCATCATGGCGTAGAGGCCGAGCAGCGCCAGAATCGACAGGTTCTCGTTGAAATTCTGCACCGCAATCGAGTGCCCGGCACCCATCAGCAAGTGACCGCGATGCTGTAGCAGCGCATTCATCGGCACCACGAAAAACCCGCCCAACGCCCCAATCACGATCAGCAGCAGCGCCGCGATGACCGGGCTGGTGACGAACATCATGCTGATGACGACAAAGCCCATGATGATGCCGGTGGGCAAGACCTTGACCGAATCCTGCAATTTAATGAAATGGCCTGCCAGTATTGAGCCGATGGCGATACCGACGGCGACCACGGCGGTAAACTGAGTGGCGGTTTGCATGTCGAACTTGAGTGCCAGCATGGCCCAGGCCAGCACCACCAGACGCAAGGTGGCACCCGCACCCCAGAACAGCGTGGTGACGGCCAATGACACCTGACCGAGTGGGTCGCGCCAGAGCAGCATGAAGCTGTGGCCAAAATCGTGCAGCAGGTAAAACGGGTTACGTCGTGGCAAACGATGATCGATGGCGATGCGTGGAATGAACAGATTGGCGATGGCGGCACCGATGTACAACACAATAATCAGAACGATGGCGAATTTCGGAATGTGCAGATCGGCCGGGACAGGCAGGAAGGGAATCAGGCTCTGCGCCAGTGCCGGGTTGAGCATGAGCCCGGCAAGGACGGCGCCCAGCACAATCGCCAGCACCGTTGCACCCTCTATCCAGGCGTTGGCGGCGACCAGCTTGGCCGGTGGCAGATATTCGGTCAGGATGCCGTATTTGGCGGGTGAGTAGGCTGCCGCGCCCAGTCCGACGATACCGTAGGCGAGCAGCGGGTTGAGCCCGCCAAGCATGGCAAAGCAGCCTATCAGTTTGATGTTATTGCTGATGAACATCACCCGGCCTTTGGGGAAGGCATCGGCAAAAGCACCGACGAACGGTGCCAGCAATATGTAGGACACGACAAAAAATTGCTGCAATACAGGCGTGTGCCAACTCGGCGCGTTTTGGTCGGCGAGCAGCGCAATGGCGGCAAACAGCAAAGCGTTATCCGCCAGCGCAGACAGGAACTGCGCGGCGAGAATGATGTAGAAACCCAGATTCATGCGGATGGCGTCATTTTTGTGTGCCAGCGTTATAACACGCGCGGCTTAGGGATTGGGTTTCTTTTGCTTGGCTTGCGCGAGTTCCTTGAGCATGGCCTCCTGCTCGGCAAAAGACGGTGCGCGGCTGCGGCTGTTAAGCGCCGGGTCTTTGCCCGGCAGCACATGACCGCCGCGTTCCTGTTCTTTCAGTTTTACATACTCATCCAGGCTGTCGTCGGTATAGCGTCCGCGAAAACCTTTGGGCGCGGGCGCGGCAGCTTTGGTTTTGTAGAGATGAATGCGCAGGGTTTTGTTGATCAAGGCAACGCGATCTTCAACCCAGCGGATGTCATACAGTGCAACCGCAAGTATCGCGCCCAGCAAGCCGAGCGCAACCCAGCCAAAGCCAAACCACCAGGCGACCACGGCAGCAAGCGTAGCGACACGATACGCCCAAGCGCCGCGTGCATCATTCAGATAGGCACGATGCAGCCCGAGCGGAAACAGAACCAGCAGGCCATAGGCGCGTGGACGGCGCTTCATTAATTTGACCAGGCGCAGGTTGGCGCTTTGCAACCCTTCGCCTTCGAGATCGAGGTGTTTCCATGCTTCACTCATTAATACTGCCTATCTTCACCCAAGAAATTGTGATTGAATGCGGGATTATTGTTTACGTACACCGAATCCATGGCAGATCGCCGTTTACAAGTATTCTACACCGTCGCCAAGCAGCTAAGCTTTACCAAAGCCGCAGAATTGCTGTTCATGACGCAGCCTGCAGTCACTTTCCAGGTCAAACAACTGGAAGAGCATTTGAACACCCGGCTGTTTGAGCGTACTCACGGCAAAATCGCGTTGACCCCGGCGGGCGAGCTGGCGATGCACTATTCTGAGCGTATCCTCGATATCAATGCCGAGATGGAAGCACGCATGGCCGAGATGACGGGTCAGATGGCGGGGCCGTTGATGATTGGTGCGTCGACCACCATCGCCGAGTACATGCTGCCGCGCATCCTTGGCGCGTTCAAGGCCAAGTACCCGCAGGTGCAGGCACGCCTCACGGTGGCCAACTCGGAAACCATCGAAAACAAGGTCAACGACCACACCCTGGACGTGGGGTTGATTGAAGCGCCGTCGCATCACCCCAACCTGACCACGCACGTGTGTTGTGACGATGAGTTGCTGTTGATTTGCGCGCCCGGTCATCCGTTTGCCAGGCTGGATAAAATCGCACCAGGGCAATTAATCGAGACGCCGTACATCAGCCGCGAGGCGGGTTCGGGCACGCGTGAAGTGATTGATCAGTATTTTCGTGATCACGGCATACCCCCAGAAGACCTGAACATCGTCATGGAGCTGGGCAGCCGCGAGGCGATTAAAGGTGCGGTGGAAGCGGGCTTGGGCGTGGCGATCGTGTCCGGCTCGACCATCGTCAAGGAGCTCAAATTGGGTGATCTGGTGGCGGTGCCGCTGGATTTGCCGTTGCACCGCAAGCTTACGCTGGTTTATGCGCAGGAAAAATTCCGTACCAAATTGCTGCAGTCTTTTCTTGATTTTGTAGATACCTGTCAACTGACGCAGCCTAAACCCAAGTAAATGCGCAAATGAAAAAATTCATGGTGGTGCAACATACCTATGCCGAGTTCCTCGGCCCGATTGAAAAGCAGCTGGAGTCGCGTGACATTGGTTTCCTTTATCAGCGACCGTTTCTGGGCGTGGATTTGCCCGGTACCGCGAGCCAGCACGATGCGTTGTGGCTGCTGGGCGGCGCTTATCCAATTACCGATACCGATGCCTGTCCGTGGGTCGATGATGAAATGCGCCTGATCAGCAACTTCAAGCGCATGAAGCGGCCGATTGTCGGGATTGGGTTTGGCGCATTGATGATCGCCCAGTTTGAGGGCGGTATCGCCAGTGATGAGCCGTATTTCAACGCCTATTTCACCACCTGCCACAAAACCGAAGCCGGACGCGACGACCCGCTGGCGATGGCGGTGGATGGCAAAAAAATGTTTGTCATGTATAACGGCAGCGCTACGTTGCCGGCGGGCATTGAGCCGATTGTGGTGGACGATGACGGCAACTGGCTGGCGATCCGGCCAGACGATCTGACTTATGCCATGCTGTTCCGCCCGGAAATGAAGCCTGGCATGATCGAAGACATGATGATGGAAGACAATCGCCCGTTGCCGGACAATATTGGCGAGCTACTGGGCGAGGCGCGTATGGTGTGGCAAGAAACCCAGAAAACCACTGCACAGGTGTCGTTGGCGCTGGTGTCAGCGCTGGACTTGATGACTGAGCGGCGCAAGATGCCGGTGTTTAATCTGAACGTGGTGAAAACTGACGATGACGGCCACTGAACGTAAACTGCTGGGTTTTTTCCGCCCATTGTCCGACGCGCAACAGCAGACGCTGCTGGCGTTTGCCGAGTTTTTGTCTGGTCAGGATCAGACACACCAGCCAGCGGTGGTCAATCCGCAACCGACTGCGATTCCACGCCCCGAGCAGGAATCGGTTATCAAGGCAATCAAGCGTCTGAATGCGACTTATCCGATGCTGGAGCGCAACAAGCTGCTGCACGAAACTTCCAACCAGATGACTCGCCATGTGATTCACGGTGTGCCTGCCGTGCAGGTGATTGATGAGCTGGAAGTGATGTTCCG
>DZDB01000018.1:0-15205 GCA_022736605.1 Sideroxydans lithotrophicus | reverse complement strand
TGCTGCTCGCCACAGCCGGTGCGCCCGCAATCGTGATGAATTTTCTGTATCCACTCCAGATTGACCGATGGCGTGACGCCGAGCAGTAGATCAGCGTGTTCCGCAATGCGGATCGCCGGGCTGGCTGTGTCGGCTGGCATCGACGTCGCGCCGTGGTGGCCTTCATAGAACAGCATGTCGGTATTGGCTGGTATCGGCTGCCATGGGGTGAATTGTCCTTGTGGCACGCCATAGCGGGCAGATTCGATCTCATCGTGCGGGTAATTGCGCACGCTACCGGTGCCATCCTGGCCATATTGGCGAAACAATGCTTCGAGTTTGTCGAGATGGTTGGCGTCCGGACTGAAATGGCTGAAAACGCGACCGCTGGTCGCAGCTGATTCAATTTCAGCGCGCATGGTTGGACGGTCGTAGCGTAAAAAACCATCGCCTTGAATCCAGGCCGGGGTGATTTTCAAACGCCGAAATAAATCCTCAAACGCACGCCGAACGGTGCTGGTGCCCGAGCCACTTGAACCCGTCACGGCAATAATTGGATGCTGTTTTGACATGTATGCTTTCTCCTGGGGACTAGCGCATTCTAGTGGTGTTCCGGCTGGAATGAAAAGCATGGCGTGTGAAAAGCATCGACAAGACAAAATGACTGATACACCGAATGTGACACAAAGATTCACAATATTGGATTGATAAACAGGGTCTTAACATGCACCATTGCAGCTTGACTCAATTGCAGAATAACGAGAGGAAATAGGCGTGCGCATCGCTGTTTTGGAAGATGATCCGACTCAGGCGGATACCGTTAAACAATGGTTGCAAGAGGCGGGTCATGAAGTTTCGATATATGGCTTGTCGCGTGATTTGATGCGCGACAATGGCCGTGAAAGCTTCGATTTGTATCTACTCGACTGGATGGTGCCGGATCTTAGCGGAAAAGACGTGTTGACCTGGTTGCGTGAAACGCGTGACATGGACGTACCGGTAATTTTTTTGACGAGTCAGGATTCAGAAGCAGATGTCTCCAGTATTTTGAGTGCCGGGGCAGATGACTACATGATTAAACCGGCCCGGCGGCAAGAATTGCTGTCACGCATCACGGCGGTGTGTCGGCGGGTGTACGCACCCCGTAATGGGGTTGAAGTGATCGATGCGCCGCCGTACCGCTTTGAAATTGGCTTTACACGTGCTTTGTTTCAGCATGCACCCATTGATTTGACGGACAAGGAGTTTGAACTCGCGGTGTTTCTGTTCAACAATATCGGACGGCTTATTTCGCGCGGGCATTTGCTTGAATCGGTATGGGGCCGGAGCGCCGAGGTGGCAACACGCACCATCGACACGCACATCAGCCGGGTGCGGAGTAAACTGGCGCTGCGTCCGGAAAATGGTTATCAGTTGAAAGCCATATATAATTTTGGCTACCGTCTGGAACGCATTGCGGGCTGACAGATAATTCCGGTTTGATAGAAAATTACGTGACTACAAAAAAGCAATTTCACACGGCTGTCGCAATCGTTTTATCCCTGCTGACGGCTATGCCCGGTCTTGCCGAAGCCGCGCAGGACATGGTCAGTTACCGTGCGCAGCCGGGTGATACGCTGATTGGCATCGGTCAAAAGTACCTTGCTCAACCCGCGCAATGGAAGCAGGTGCAAAAACTGAATCAAGTCAGAAACGATCGCGCGATACCGGTGGGCAGCCTGTTGCGTATTCCTGTGGCCTTGTTGCGCAGCACCGATGCCGCTGCAACCGTGGTCAGTATGCACGGCGCTGTAACGGTCAACGGCACAACGACTGGCTTGGGCGCAAAGCTGGCGACGGGCAGCCGGATTGTGACGGGTGATTCGGGTTATCTTCTGCTGCGGCTGGTGGATGCAACGCTGTTGACGGTTCAGGCGCAAAGTCGGGTGGTACTCGAATCCCTCAAGCAATATTCGCTGGGCAATACGTTCGACAGCACTATCAATCTGCAGGATGGGCGGGTCGATTCGGATGTGACTAAAGTCACCGGCCCCGCCCCGCGCTACCGGATACGCACGCCCAGTGCGGTAGCGAGCGTGCGGGGTACGCAATTTCGTGTGGCAGCCGACAGCGTCAAAAAGCTCAGTCGCTCGGAAGTGATCGGCGGTCTAGTGAATGTGGCCGATGTGGATGCCAATGCGGCGGTGGGCGTGCCGGCCGGATTTGGTACCGTGGTGCCGGATGGACAGCCGCCGAGCCAGCCGGTGGCCTTGTTGCCTGCGCCCGATGTGTCTGCGTTGATGACGTTGCAGGCGCGCCCGCTGGTGCGCTTTACGTTACCCAGTCAAGCTGGGGCGGTTGCTTTTCGCGGCCAGATTGCCGCCAACCAGGATTTCCAGCCGCTGCTGATGGATCAGGTATTCAGCAATCCCAGTCTGCGCTTTGTGGGTTTGCCGGACGGCGCTTACTGGTTGAAAGTGCGCGCGATTGATGGTGTGGGGCTGGAAGGGCAGAGCGCCATATTGGCGTTTAAGCTCAAGGCCAGACCCGAACCGCCTTTTATCATCCATCCAAAAAATAACGGAAAATTGAGCGGCGAGACGGCCAGTCTTGACTGGACACTGGCAGAGGGCGCCAGCCGCTACCATCTGCAATTGAGTCAGGATAATGAGTTCAAGACCTTGCTGGTGGACAAGTCAGGGATACAAACGGGGTCATTTATGACGCCAGCGCTGGTGCCGGGCGAGTATGACTGGCGTATTGCCAGCGTGCGTGCTGATGGTGACCAGGGGCCGTATGGCGATGCCCAGCATTTTGTGCTCAAGCCATTGCCTGCCAGGCCGGCGCCCCCGACTATCGGTGCGCATGAAATCAGTCTGGGCTGGCAGGGCGAACCCGGTCAGCGTTTTGAATTGCAGATGTCACGGGACAAAACCTTCAAGCAAGGCGTCAAGGAATACAAGCTTAATCAGACTGAAGTCACCTTGCCTAAACCAGCCTGGGGTACTTATTTCTTTCGCATCCGCGCCATTGATGCGGATGGTTATGTGGGCCCTTACACGGCGGCACAACGCTTCGACATCCCGCTACCAGACTGGTATTGGCTTAAATAAGCTGGTGATGTTGCAGCGTGTAATTTTTACTCAGCCGCTTTCGCAGCCATCGTGAAGTTCCCGGTTTTTTCCAGACAGCCGCTGTTGCGTGAATGGGTAATTGCCACCAGCGCTTTGACCATATTGGTGGCCGTAGTCGCTTACAACAGCTGGTTCTGGCGTGCGGATAATCTGTTTTATGATGGCGCGCTGAAACTGTGGCAGCGTCCGGCGCCTGCTGATCTGGTGATTGTGGCGATTGACGATGCCAGTCTGGCGCAGCTTGGGCGCTGGCCTTGGCGTCGCGCGGTGCATGCCGCCTTGCTGGATCGACTGACTCAGGACGGCGCGCGCGCGGTTGGTTTCGATATCATCCTGAGCGAAGCCGACCTGCAAAATGGTCTGGATGACAGCATGCTGGCGGCGGCATTAAAACGCAACGGACGTGCTATTTTGCCGTTATTTCAAGCGGAGCAGACCTCCGGCAAACTGACTGAAGGTCTGCCTCTGCCGCGCTTCTCCAGGGCGGCTGCGGGTATCGGTCACGTGCAGATCGAGCTTGATCCGGATGGTATCGCGCGCAGTGTTTATCTGTACGAAGGCAGCGGCGAGGCGCGCTATCCGCATTTGTCGCTGGCTTTGCTGATGCTGGCCGAACCCGGTTTGGCGCTGACATTACCTGGTGAACGCGATCCAGACACGCATTCCGACCCAGGCGTGTGGATGCGGGATTTCTGGATGCGAATTCCGTTTGCCGGGCCGCCCGGTCATTTCACCCAGGTTTCCTATGCGGATGTGCTGAGTGGCAAGATTCCGGCCGGCTATTTCCGCAATAAAATCGTGCTGGTGGGTGCGACTGCCACCGGCATGGGAGACAGTCACCCCACGCCCGTTTCCGGGCTGAACCGCCCGATGCCCGGGGTGGAAATCAACGCCAATATCTATGCGGCCTTGCGCAGTGGTCAGGCAATCACGGTCATGCCGCCTCAGACAAATACACTGGTGGCTGTATCAGGTCTTTGGCTGCTGATGTTGCTGTTATTGCGGTTGCCGTCCCGTTACGGTTTGCTGTTATCGCTTGCGGGTGCCGTCGCCAGTATCGTACTGGCGGCGCTGGCGCTGCGTCTGCTGCATGTCTGGATAGCGCCAACGACGCTGTTGCTCAGTACTCTGTTGGCCTATCCGATCTGGAGCTGGCGGCGATTGGAGGCGACACAGCGCTATCTGGATGAATCACTGCAGCTGATGGCGCAGGAAGGGATGCTGGCGCGGCCATTGCAAGCGGCACCAGATAATTGGGCAGTGGATTCCATCGAGCAGCGCATCCTGCTGGCGCGTCATGCCACCGAGGCATTACGCGATGCCCGCCATTTTGTCGTGGATACCATGGAAAGTTTGCCGGTCGGGGTGATTGCGCTGGATCAGCAAGGCCAGGTTGCATTGATGAACCAGCGTGCCCGCGCCCTGCTGGAGATGCCTTTGTCGCCACCGAATGCAACCACTCAATACGATGCGCGTCAGCTATTTTCCAAATTGCATGACAGCCAGAGCCAGCACAATATCGTGGACGAAATGGATGGCACAGACGCCATCAAGCAGCTTGAGGTTTCCACTTCGACAGATCGGCGTTTGCTGGTCACCATTGCACCCAGTTATGCGGCGAATGGTCGTCGCGTGGGCCATATCATTGGCCTGGCTGATATTACGGCGGAGCGGCAGGCACAACAAACGCGCGATGATCTGATGCGTTTTGTATCACATGATATTCGCGCGCCGCTGGCGTCCATCCTGACGCTGGTAGAAACCAGTTCGATGCCGGAAATCAGTGCACAGCTCAGTATGATGAGCAAAATAAAACGCTATGCTGACGGTGCACTGAATCTGGCAAACGACTTTTTTCGACTGGTGCGGGCGGAAGCGATTGACCAGTCGCAATTCAGCTTGCTCGACATCTGCGCCTTGCTGGAAGAAGCCGCCGACGACGTATGGGTAATGGCCAACACCAAGCAGATCAGCGTAGTGCGAGATTTCGCTGGGATGGATGAGGCGCTGGTGCTGGGTGATCGCCATCAGTTACAGCGTGTGTTTATCAATCTGCTGAATAATGCGGTGAAATATAGCCCTGCGGGTACGCAGGTGACGCTGCGCCTGCAAGCGGAAAATGCGGCCTGGCGCGTCAGCATTATCGATCAGGGATACGGCATTGAAACGCATAAACTGGCGGGGCTATTCACGCGCTTTACCCGGTTGCGGGCACCGGGTCAGCCAGAAACCGAGGGGGTCGGCCTGGGCTTGATGATCGTCAAGGCAATCACCGAACGGCATCAGGGAGAGTTGAGCGTGACCAGTCGGGTCGGGGTGGGCAGCACTTTTAGTGTAGTGCTGCCCCGTGCCTACGATGCGCAGCCTTGATGCGCCAGTGCGGCGCGTCGTACGGTTTATTTCAGACCGAGCAATTCCACTTCAAAAATCAGCACGGCATTGGGTGGAATCACGCCGCCTGCGCCGCGTGCACCATAACCCAACTGCGGTGGAATGGTGAGTTTGCGTGTGCCGCCAACTTTCATGCCGGCGACGCCTTCATCCCAACCAGGGATGACCTGACCGGCACCAAGGCGAAACTGAAACGGCTCGTTGCGATCCTTGCTCGAATCAAATTTGGTGCCGTTGGTGAGCCAGCCGGTGTAGTGCACAACCACGGTTTGCCCGGCAGTGGCGGTCGCGCCGGTGCCTTCGACCATGTCTTCATAAATCAGTCCGCTGGGTGTGGTAATGGCCATCTTGTTGCTCCTGTTGTTAACGGGTTGGGGAATTGGAGGCGAGGCTTCGTTGCGTTTGCCGGGTATATCGCCACCTGCGGGCGTGCAGGCGCTGGTAAGTAGAGCGGTCAGGGTGGCGCTGAGGAGCAGGGTGGTTTTCAAGGATAAGCCTCGTGGATAGTCAGAATGGATCAATGCAATTTTTCGGGTGAGCCACAGCATTTTTTGAATTTTTTGCCGCTGCCACACGGGCACATTTCATTGCGGCCGGGTTCCGTATCTGCACGCACAGGTGCGCGCGCTGGCGCATAGGCACTCACCGCGTCGCGCCAAAACTTACGCAGGTCATACGCTGACCAGATTGCCATGGCGATGCGCGCATCACGGTCGTATTCGCGGTCTTCTTCGGCCAGCTCCGCCTCCGGCAGTGCCAGGGTGTAGAACGGATCGAGCATGACTTCCAGGGTTTCGGCGTTTTCCTCGTCCGCCTCGGGCAGCGCCCAGTCGTCTTCCCAAGTTTCCACCACCCACAAGAATCCCATTGCCCAGGCCTTGCCGGTTTCGGCAAAGCCCAGCGCCTCAATTTCGGCACGCTCGGGTGCGGGCATTTCGGCCAGCGTAGATTCCCAATCGGTCAGGAACGGCACCAGCGCAGCCGGTTGTGATAAATCATCCACTGGCGCATTCAAGGCCTGCGCCACACTGTTCCAGCGCCGCGTGAAAAAGCCCATGAAGCGGGTGAATTGCGCTGGGTCGGCAAATGCTGAGCCAGGGTCTTCACCAAATAAATGGGGCAGGTATTCACCCGGCATCACCAGGCGTGGCGAACAGATCAGCGCGGTAATGAAGCCATCGAGCGCTTCCAGGTCGAGCGGAAAGTCAGTCCGGTCTTCCAGCGTTTCGATCAGTTCCGCGAACGCATCGATTTCTGCATTTGAAAGTGGCTGATCCAGATTGTCAGGGGGGAGGGCAGGGGGCATGGCGGTATCTCGTTTGGATCACTATAAAGATGTTACTTGAATGTCGCGTGCTTCTATGTAAATTCGCGCACGCTAATCGGTGCTGCCTGTGTGATTGTGATGACGGAATGATTGCCATGCACGGTGGAAAGGCAAAAGCATAGCGTTCATGCGGCGTGTCGACAAGTTATAAATCGCTAGCTGATATTTGACGCGAGCGTTCAGGAAGAACAACTGACGCTGATGCGGCCAGCCCAGTCGGGCGGCGTGGCGGCGTAGGCGTGCATCTCCGGCTGTTCATCGAATGGGTTGCGCAGCAGGGCAAGTAGACGATTCACTTCGCTGAAATCGGCTTCGTCACGGGCTTTGCGGATGGCGATTTCGGCCAGGTGGTTGCGCAGGATGTATTTGGGGTTGACGCGCTTCATGGCGGTGGTGCGCACGGCGTCGATGCTGTGTTGCGTATCGAGGTGGGCGCGATAATCAGCAACCCAGGTGTCAAACGCGGCACGGTCGATGAACTGGTCGCGCAATGGTGCGTTCAACGCGTCCGGGCTGGAATCAAAATCGCACAGTGCGCGGAAGAAAATGGTGTAGTCGAGCTGGTTCTTGTGCAGGATTTCCAGCAGGCCGGTAATCAGCGGCACGGCTTGCTTGCCGGGCTGTAAACCGAGCTTGGCGCTCATCAGGTCGATGTAATGGGTGGCGTAGGCCGACGGGTAAATGGCAAGGGCTTCTTTGGCTGCTTCGATTTCCATCAGCGGGGTAAGCGCCTGTGCCAGCCGGGTGAGATTCCACGCGCCAATATCCGGTTGCTGGTTGAAGGCGTATCGTCCGGATTCGTCGGAATGGTTGCAGATGAAGCCGGGGTCGTAACTGTCGAGAAAACCGAACGGGCCGTAATCCAGCGTCAGGCCGAGGATCGACATGTTGTCGGTATTCATCACACCATGCGCAAAGCCGACGGCCTGCCAGTGTGCCATCAGGCGAGCGGTGCTGAGCACCACTTCGCGCAGGAAACGCGGGTATTTGTCGCTTGCATCGACCAGCGCCGGGTAATGCCGGGCGATGACGTAATCGGCGAGCGTGCGCAGCGCATCTTTTTGGCCGCGATAAAAAAATACTTCGAACGAGCCGAAGCGCACAAAGCTCTGGCTGACGCGGGTCAATACGGCGGCGGTTTCAACCTGTTCGCGGTACACCGGCTGCGGGCTGCCGACAATCGACAAGGCGCGCGTAGTCGGGATGCCGAGGCCGTGCATGGCTTCGGAACACAGGTATTCCCGGATGGTGGAGCGCAATACGGCACGGCCGTCGCTGCCGCGTGAATAGGGTGTGGGGCCGGCACCTTTGAGTTGCAGTTCCCAGCCGTTGTTGAGTTCGCCCAGTAATACGGCGCGACCGTCACCCAGCTGTTGTACATAGTGGCCAAATTGATGCCCGGCGTAGAGTGCAGCAATCGGCTGTGCACCCGGCAGTGCGACGTTACCGGACAGGTAGTTGGCTGCGTCTGTATGTTGTGCTTGGGCGGGAGCAAGCCCGATTAATGCGGCAACATCGGTGTTAAAGCTGATTAGATGGGGGTCGGGGAGCGCAGTTGGGTTGACGGTGCTGTAAAAAATGGGCGGAAGCGTGGCGAAAGTGTTGCTAAACCTGAGGGTTTCGAATGTATGCATCGGCGTAGAATACAATAATCCGCAGCATCAATCATGGAATGTATAGACAATAAAAAAGGCAGGTAACCCTGCCTTTTTTATTACGGCTACCTGATTACTTGGCGGCAGGCGCGGCTTCAGCAGCAGGTGCGGCTTCTTTTTTCATTGCGGCTTTTTTGGCGTGGTGCTTTTTGGCATGGTGCTTCATGGCGTGGTGCTTTTTGGCGTGGTGCTTCATGGCAGGCTTTGCGGCTTCTGCTTTAGGCGCTTCTGCAGCGGCAGGTGCAGCATCAGCCGCCATGGCGGAAAAAGAAACAGCAGCGAAAGCAGCGACCAGAAGAGCGGACAAAGTTTTGTTCATTTCAATTTCCTCGTAAATAAAAATCGGCGATTGTTTTGACGCATGAATTACCTAGCATCGTGGCAAATAACGCCGTACTGTCTGGCCCGGTTGACAGTATTTTTCTAGAAAACCGAAATTTCTTCAGCGGTGGCATGACGAAACGCGCCTGGTGCCAGCCCGGTGATGGAAAATGGGCCGATCTGGCTACGTATCAGGCGTAGCGTTGGGTAACCGACTTTCGCTGTCATCCGCCGTACCTGGCGATTTTTACCTTCCCGGATGGTGAGTGATAGCCAGCTTGTTGGTATATGCATGCGTTGACGAATGGGCGGTGTGCGTGGCCATAAGTCAGCGGGTTCTGAAATCAACTGCGCTTGGGCTGGCCGACTGGTAAAATCTCCCAAATCAACACCATGCATCAGCGCCGCCAAAGCGGTCTTGTCGGGCGTGCCTTCTACCTGTACCCAATAGGTTTTAGGTAGCTTATGATGCGGGTGTGCGAGGCGATGCTGAAGGTCGCCGTCGTCCGTTAAAATAAGCAGGCCTTCGCTGTCGGTGTCGAGCCTGCCAGCCGCGTAAATATTGGGGATGTCGATATATTTTTTGAGCGTTGGGTGTGAGCCGTCGTCACTGAACTGGCAAATCACACCATAAGGCTTATTAAATAACACAGTGCAACTCATACTCGCCTAATCAGACTTGTTCCGATAAGTCATTCTAACTTGTTAACAGAGGCTTCCATGTATCAGCATATTCAAATCCCAGCTTACGGCGAAAAAATCACGGTCAATGCAGATGCCAGTCTGAACGTACCGGCGCAACCCATTATTCCTTTTATTGAAGGAGATGGTACTGGTGTGGACATTACGCCAGTGATGCGCCGCGTTGTCGATGCAGCCGTGCATAAAGCCTATGGCGATGCACGTAAAATTGCATGGATGGAAGTCTACGCCGGTGAAAAAGCACTCAAGGTTTACGGCGGCGACACATGGTTGCCAGATGAGACGGTGCAAGCCGTGCGCGATCATGTGATTTCCATCAAGGGCCCCCTTACCACGCCAACCTCAGGCGGCATGCGTTCACTCAATGTGGCGCTGCGTCAAATGCTGGATTTGTATGTTTGTTTACGGCCAGTGCGTTACTTTGAGGGCGTTCCCAGCCCGGTGAAAGCGCCAGAAAAAGTTGATATGGTTATTTTCCGTGAGAATACCGAAGACATTTATGCAGGTATTGAGTGGGCGTCTGGCTCGCCTGAAGTGCAGCAGGTGATTGCGTTTTTGCAGCAGCAGATGGGGGTCAATAAAATCCGTTTTCCCGAGTCGTCTGCGATTGGTATCAAGCCGGTTTCAGTCGAGGGGAGTGAGCGCCTGATTCGTGCGGCGATTCAGTATGCAATCGATAATGGTCGCCGTTCCGTGACACTGGTGCATAAAGGCAACATCATGAAGTTCACCGAGGGTGGCTTCAAAAAGTGGGGCTACGAACTGGCTAAACGTGAATTTGGCGCGGTAGAAATCGATGGAGGGCCGTGGTGCAAGCTGCCCAATGGCATCATCATCAAAGATGTGATCGCGGATGCATTTTTGCAACAAATTCTGCTGCGGCCGGATGAATATGACGTGATTGCCACCTTGAATCTGAACGGCGATTATATCTCTGATGCGCTGGCCGCAGAGGTGGGGGGTATCGGCATTGCGCCAGGCGCAAACCTTTCGGACGCCATTGCGATGTTTGAGGCAACGCATGGCACGGCACCCAAATACGCCGGTAAAGATTATGTCAATCCGGGATCCATTATTCTTTCAGCCGAAATGATGCTGCGTCATATGGGCTGGGTTGAAGCAGCGGACAGCATCATTGCGTCAATGCAAGGCGCAATAGCAGCCAAAACGGTTACTTATGACTTCGCGCGCCTGATGGAAGGTGCAACTCAAGTGTCTTGCTCAGCATTCGGTGAGGCCATGGTTGCGCATATGTAAGCTTGGATTGAAACATGACTGCAGCGATCATTCCGGACCCGCATATTCTGTTCGGATATGATCAGGTGCGGGCGTCGGCTCAATGCCGGTGCTACGCAGCAGCGAGATCAATTCTTCCGCCAGCTCGCCCAGCTCGCTGCGCATCGCCTCCAAGCCTGCCAGCAGATGGGAAGCTTCATCACCGAGCACATGGATTTGTGCCGACTGCTTGTCCAGGGTGGAAATATTCATGGTGTGCTCCTAGGTGGCGGATTTGGGTGAAGGGCTGACCGCACCGGCTTCCCAAGCATGCGAAGGCTGGCGAAATTCGTTTACGCCATCGTAATGCGCTTCGTTCAGAAGATAAGCAAAATTAAGCAGAGCCATGTGCGCATCTTCTGCATTTTCAATAACGGTTTTGGCGAATTTACGACCCTGCTGCTGTGTCATCTGCAACTGAATCGAACCGTCCGGTTGGCGTTGGATTTGCATTTGCTTCTCCTGTGCGGATTGAAAAAACATGATTCCAATCTAGCACAGGCCAGGAAAAATACGAGTTAGACAAATTTTGGACAAAAAAAACGCGGCACAAAGTCCGCGTTTTTAAAAATCGAAACGACCGATTTACATGCCTTGAATGTTTGAAGCCTGTTTGCCTTTCGGGCCTTGGGAGACCTCGAAGCTAACTTTTTGACCTTCTTTCAGGGTTTTGAAACCACCCATATTAATGGCGGAGAAGTGAGCGAACAGGTCTTCGCTACCATCGTCCGGGGTGATAAACCCAAAGCCTTTTGAATCATTGAACCACTTAACTGTACCAGATGCCATTGCAACTTCCTTGATAAAAACAGACCAAAACGGTCAGGGGATTGTTTGAGAATCAAGATCGCACAACGGCAATACCGGACTAGCAGAAACTTGAAGCCAAACTCCAAGTTGCTTTTTACTCCTGCGAAAATGATTTGGCAAGTACTGTGCAAATCTTTTTTTGTGCTGCGCTACTTGAAAAATCCGTGACAGCGGTCAAAATGGTTTCTGATATCTCGAACTGTACCAGTGACATGGCAATCAAGCATCACGATGATGCTGTACTTGAAGTACAGCAAACCAAACTTAAGCCACCACCAATGTACAAAGTGATGCTGCTGAATGATGACTACACGCCCATGGATTTTGTCATTATTGTGGTGCAAAATTTTTTTTACAAAAGTCGTGAACAGGCCACGCAAATCATGCTCAAAGTTCACAGGGAAGGGATGGGCGTATGTGGCGTCTATCCGCGCGATGTGGCTGCCACCAAAGTTGATCAAGTTCTCGGGTTCGCCCGCCATCATCAACATCCGCTGCAATGCGTGATGGAGGAAACATAAAATGATTGCGCAGGAATTGGAAGTCAGTTTGCACATGGCATTTATGGAAGCGCGTCAGAAGCGCCATGAGTTCATTACGGTAGAACATCTGTTACTGGCCATGCTGGACAACCCATCCGCAGCTGAGGTGTTGCGGGCATGCGGTGCCAACGCAGATGAGTTGCGCAAGGGGGTAACGGATTTTATCGCCGAACACACACCCATCGTATCTGGCACAGACGAAGTAGATACCCAGCCTACGCTGGGGTTTCAGCGTGTGATTCAGCGTGCCATTCTGCATGTGCAGTCCTCGGGCAAAAAAGAAGTCACCGGAGCAAATGTTTTGGTTGCCATTTTTGGTGAGAAGGATTCGCATGCAGCTTATTTTCTGAACCAACAGGGCGTGACGCGGCTGGATGTCGTGAATTTCATTTCTCACGGTGTCAGCAAGGTATCCCAAGGCGGCAATCCGCGTGCGGATACACCACAAGAAACAGCGGAAGATGCGGCACCGGCCACGGCGCTGGAAAGTTACACACAAAACCTTAACGTGCAGGCGTTGGCAGGCAAGATTGATCCCCTGATCGGTCGGGAGTTGGAGTTGGAGCGAGTGATTCAGACCCTGTGTCGGCGCCGTAAAAACAATCCCCTGCTGGTAGGCGAAGCCGGCGTCGGGAAAACTGCGATTGCTGAAGGCCTGGCGCGGCGCATTGTTGAGGGTGAGATCCCGGATATTTTATCCGAGAGCACGGTGTATTCGCTCGATATGGGGGCGTTGCTGGCGGGCACAAAATATCGGGGTGATTTTGAGCAACGCCTCAAGGCGGTTTTGAAACAGTTATATGAAAATCCGCATGCGATCCTGTTCATTGATGAGATACACACCTTGATTGGTGCAGGCGCTGCTTCTGGCGGCACGTTGGATGCCTCTAACCTGCTTAAACCAGCTTTGTCGTCGGGGCAACTGAAATGCATCGGTGCGACGACCTATAACGAGTATCGAGGTATTTTCGAGAAAGACCATGCGCTTTCGCGGCGTTTTCAGAAAGTGGACGTGAACGAGCCCTCGGTAGAAGAAACTGTGGCGATTTTACGTGGACTGAAGTCACGTTTTGAGACACATCATGGCGTGAAATACACCGCTTCGGCGTTGACCACGGCAGCTGAATTGTCGGCGCGTTATATCAATGACCGCCACTTGCCTGACAAGGCCATTGATGTGATTGATGAAGCGGGTGCAGCCCAGCGTATTTTGCCCAAGTCGCGCCAGAAAAAAATCATCAGCAAGCGCGAGATTGAAGAGATTGTCGCCAAGATTGCACGCATTCCATCGAAGAACGTCAACAGCGACGACCGTGACGCGCTGAAAAATCTGGATCGTGATCTCAAGGCAGTTGTGTTCGGCCAGGATAAGGCAATTGATGCGCTGGCTTCGGCCATCAAAATGGCGCGCAGTGGCTTGGGCAATCCGCAAAAGCCCATCGGCTCATTCCTGTTTTCTGGACCGACCGGGGTGGGAAAAACCGAAGTTGCGCGCCAGTTGGCTTACACCATGGGAATTGAACTGGTACGCTTCGACATGTCTGAATACATGGAGCGCCATGCGGTTTCACGGCTGATTGGTGCGCCACCCGGCTATGTGGGCTTTGACCAGGGTGGTTTGCTGACCGAAGCGATTACCAAAAATCCATACGCTGTGCTGCTGCTGGATGAGATTGAAAAGGCGCATCCAGACGTGTTCAACGTGTTGCTCCAGGTGATGGATCACGGCACGCTAACGGATAACAATGGGCGCAAAGCGGATTTCCGTAACGTCATTATCATCATGACCACTAACGCAGGTGCAGAGTCGTTGAATAAGTCGAGCATCGGCTTTACGTTAGGCAAGCAGGCGGGCGATGAAATGGCAGATATCAAGCGTACCTTTACGCCTGAATTCCGCAATCGTCTGGATGCCATGATTTCGTTTGCATCGTTGTCGCAGGCGGTTATTCTGCGCGTGGTGGATAAGTTCCTGATGCAGCTGGAAGATCAGTTGCACGAGAAAAAAGTCGAAGCGAATTTTACCGATGCCCTCAAGGCGCATCTGGCCAAAACAGGCTTTGATCCGCTCATGGGTGCACGACCCATGGCGCGCCTGATACAGGATGAAATTCGCCGGGCTCTGGCCGATGAATTGCTGTTCGGTCGACTTGCAAACGGCGGTCATGTCACGGTGGATATTGATATGGACAATAAGATCCAGCTGAGCTTTGATGAAGAGGCGGCTGTCATCTGACGATTGCGTATGGCTGGCTCGGCGGCTGGAGCCTCCCTCCAGCCGTTCTTTTATGGTTTTTGAAAAATATAATCAGGGAAATAAATAATGAAAAAACAGAGGCAATTAACCAATTTGGCACTGGCGATTTTGCTGGGACTTACATTGGCAGCATGTGGTAACAAACAGGAAACACAATCTCCCGCGATTGCAAAGGTGAATGGCGACAGCATTACTGCCGCTGAACTGAACCAGGCAATGGCGCGCCTGAATATTACGAAGCCTGATCAGGTTGCAGCAGCCAAACCCCAGGTGTTGAAAGCGCTGGTTGACCAGCAACTGTTGGTGCAAAAAGCCACGGAAGACCGTCTGGACAAAGATCCAGCGGTTGCGCAATTGCTGGAAGCTGCACGCCGTCAGGTGTTGTCGCAGGCATTCATCGAGCGCTCGGCAAAAGGCGTCACCAAGCCCACAGATGCGGAAATCAGCGCGTATTACAATCAGCATCCGGAACTATTTAGTCAGCGTCGTATTTATACCTTGCAGGAACTCAGCATCAGTGTGTCACCCGATCGCGTACAGGAAGTGAAATCGCACCTCGACAGCAGTCAAAGTCTTGGTGATTTTGTGGCCTGGATGCGTAGCCAAAATATACCTTTCCGTGCGGGCAATGGGGTAAAACCTGCTGAGCAGTTGCCGCTGGAAATCCTGCCCAAACTGCAAAGCATGCAAATTGGCCAATCACTGGCGATGCCTGCGCCGGGTGGCATGACGGTATTGCAGATACTGGCTGAACAAAACGAACCGTTGAGTCTGGATAAATCGCGTACAGCGATAGAAAACTTCCTGATGACAGCCAAACAGCGTGAAGCCGC